>JBAXNZ010000008.1:0-16129 GCA_037133515.1 bacterium | reverse complement strand
ACCGGCTCAACTGCTATAGCCTTAAAGTCCGGTTTCTTTTTCTTGAGTACCTCCGCTATCCCGGTAATCGTGCCGCCTGTGCCTACCCCAGCCACTAAAATGTCTACCTCACCGTCCGTATCCCTCCAGATTTCCAAGGCTGTGGTTTTACGATGGACATCAGGATTAGCAGGATTTTTAAACTGCTGCGGGATAAAATAACGTTTATCTGACTTAGCCAGCTCCTCCGCTTTTCTCACAGCGCCTGACATACCCTCCGGCCCGGGAGTTAAAATAATCTGAGCGCCCAAGGCCAAAAGTAGCTGCCTGCGCTCTACGCTCATTGTCTCAGGCATAGTCAGGACTAATTTGTATCCTTTTACTGCCGAGACAAAAGCCAGGGCAATACCGGTATTGCCGGAGGTAGGCTCAAGGATTATGGTATCCTTCTTTATCTTGCCCTCTTTTTCAGCTGCCTCCAACATACTCAAGCCGATCCTGTCTTTAATGGAGCTAGCGGGATTAAAGGATTCTAGCTTAGCTAAAACAGTAGCAAAACCTCCCTTATTGATCCTGCTTAGCCTCACCAAGGGGGTGTTGCCAATCAATTTAGTAATATCTTCAGCGATACGGGCCATATTCTATCCTCGTAAAACTAAATCTGGTATGTATAAACCGGGACTTTATCTTTTACGCTCTTGGCCAAGTCTTCAAAGGTTATGCTATCTATTATTTTAGAAGTAGCCAAAAATACATCCTGCCATATTTTCCTAAAAACGCATCTGTATACGTCATTACAACCTGAGTATTTTTTTCCTGTGCAGGCAATAGGCTCTACCGGCCCATCCACAAACCTGATAACCTCACCCAACTTTATCTGGGAGGGGGCCTTGGCTAGGAGATAACCGCCTATTTTACCGCGCCTGCTCTCTACGAACCCGCCTCTTTTTAAATCAAGGAGTATCTGCTCAAGGAACTTGGTAGGGATATCCGCGCGCCTGGCCATATCATTAATAGTTATCGGGCTATTTCCGTAATGAAGCGCCAGGTCTAATATCGTCTTTAAGGCATAATCGCCTTTGTAGGTTATGCGCATAGCCCCTTCTCTATAATCTCTATCATAATAGTAGAGTATACACTATAAAGAATATTTGTCAAGCAAATTTTTGCTTATTTTCTAAGGCCAAGGCTTTTGTCGGACAACTAGCTACGCAGGAACCGCAACGCAGGCAATCGGCGTCTTTGACCGTTTCTATCCCCTCGCCTTTAAACAGATACGGCCTTATTTGCATAGGGCAGGCCTTAAAGCAGATCTTACATTCTACGCAAAGCTCGGAATTAATCCTTAACCCCTCCTTGCCTCTACTTATCAGGTTTATTACTGTGCCTATGGGGCAGAATGAACACCAGCTGCGCTGATGAAAGAGTATTCCTAGCAGAATCCCTACTGCGGTAGTAATAGTTAAAAGAAATACGAAAAACCTTCCTATATTATAGGGGTTTGGCCAACGCAGGATAAGATTGATAGCCATAATCAGCATTAAAAAGATCAGCGCCCCTATTCTAAAATTAATATTTTTAAACAATCCCGGAATACCCCTGCCAGCACTCAGGGGTTTCATCAACGTATCATAAAAACTACCCCTGGGACAATACCAATCGCACCATTTGCGGCCACGCGAGAATCCTATAAACAAACCAGCAAGCATGCAAAAAGGTATAAAATAACCTAAGAGGGGATACTGCCAACCCATGATAATAATAGCGATAAAAACGAGTGAATTCAGAAACCGTTTATCCATGTTAGATTTTATGCTGCGCGAGATACCGGAAAGCGGAGAGCGCGGCCTTTGAGCCCTCACCTGCGGCAATGATAATCTGTTTTTCAGGGACATCCGTGACATCGCCTGCGGCAAATATCCCGGGGATATTGGTTTCGTTGCGGGAATTCACCTTGATCTCGGAGAGCTGATTCTTCTCTACCCCCATCACAAAATCAGAGTTAGGCAGTAGCCCTATCTCCACAAATATCCCCTCTACAACCAAAAGCTCATCTCTGCCTTCTTTTTTTACTTTTATCCCTCTTACAAATTTATCTCCTGTTATGGCAGTCACCTGAGAATTATTTAAAAGCTCTACTTTCCGGTCAGCCTCTACCTTCTGGCGCATAATCTCATCTCCGGACAAACTGGCAGCGATATTCACGAGGTACACCTTACTTGCGATATTTATAAGCTGCAGGGTAGCATCAAGGGCGGAATTACCTCCGCCGATAACCGCAACAGGCTTTCCGGAAAACAACGGACCGTCGCAGGTAGCGCAATAAGTAAGGCCTTTGTTCTTAAACTCCTTTTCTCCTGGGACGCCCAGCTCCCTGCTTCTTTTGCCCGAGGCAATAATAACAGTCTTTGCTTCATAAACGGCCTTGTTTGTTTTTACAGAGACTGTGTCACCTACCTTCCTGACTTCTGCTACCCCCTCCTGTTCCTTAAGGTCAACTCCGTATTTACGTATATGTTCTCCAAATTTATCCGCAAGTTCTGGGCCGGTAATAAACTGATATCCGGTGTAATTCTCTATATCGCCGCTTGCGGCAGCCTGGCCGCCGATATCTTTACTGATAACCAGAAGGCTCATTCTCTTACGCGCGGCATATACTGCGGCAGTAATTCCTGCAGGCCCAGCTCCAATGATAATCAGGTCTAACATATCTTTATAACCCCAGCGCTTCTTTTATTCCTTCTTTATCGAAACCTACAATAATCTGGCCATCTATATCCAATACCGGCACGCCCATCTGGCCTGATTTCTGAATCATCTCCTGGGCCTTCTCCTGGTCCGTTGAAATATCTAAATTCTCAAAATTAATATTGTTTTCTTTCAAGAATTGCTTGGTCCTGATGCAGTAGGAACAAGTAGCGGTACTGTAGACAGTAACTTTCTTTACCATTACGCCTCCTTACCTTAAAGATTATTTTTTAACGCGGATAGTTTACTCAGATGTGCCTGCTCCTGGATAATCAACTCATCGATTATCTTTTGTTCGTAGGCAGGAACCATCTTTTTCATCCCCTCATAAAAAATAATGGAGTCCTTTTCAAATCCTAGCGCCATATCCACTGCTTCTCTGTCCGTCTTTATCCCCTGGGCAATAGACTTACCTTTATCTTTCTGGGTAAAGATATGCTCACTAGCGAGGGCATTCATATAAGCGAGGTACTCACCAGGATAAGACTGAGGCGGTTCATACCCCTGTGTCTTCGTTAATATCCCCTGAAAGGCTGCGATATGTTTTTCTTCTTCTTTAGCCAAAAAGGCAAAACTATCTTTGGCCTTTAGATTCTTAGACTGCGCAACAAGCACTTCATAAAAATCCTTCCCGTTCCTCTCGATCTGAATACCCAACTCAACTACCTCGCTGCCTGCGAATATATTACCCATCTCTAATCTCCTCCTTTTAAATGATACGGGGTGAGGTCAACTATCTCCTCTGTTTCCATGGCTATCAGATATTGCGGCTGAGGTAAAGAGACCTCAGGGTGAAGGTTATGCCCCTTTTCTTCGTGCAGATTTTTTAATACGCGCTGAGTTATCCTGCTATTGATCTTTGCCTCCCAGGCCTCGGTAACAGAAGGAGGAAGTTTTTCCGCTAGTATAATCCTGGCTTTACCCTTGAGGCAATATCCTTTAAAGCGATGTTCATCCAAGGCAGTAATACTGATGCGCTCATTACGTTTTAAATTATAGTAGCTCCTGGCCTTATAAAGATCAAGAAGGTAGATTTTGCCGTTTTGACTAATCTTGACTATCCCCTTACAGGAGCTATGCGGCCTGCCTTGGGCATCTACGGTAGAGACAACTACGCAACCTTGCTCCTGAAAGAATCTTATTATTTCATCGCTAAGCCTCTTCATTACGCCTTCTCAAACATATCTTTCCCTACCCCGCATTCAGGACAGACCCAAGAATCCGGTAGGCTCTCGAAGGAGGTGCCTGGCTTGACTCCCTGGGTATCATCCCCTACGCTAGGGTCATAGATATATCCGCAGACTGTACAGCGATACTTAGCCATTTCTGTCTCCTCTCTATACTTTTATCCTCTTAGCAAAATCCTTCCCATAATCATAACAACGCTTAAGCTCTTCCTTATCCGGCACATATTGGATAGAGAGGCCCTGCTCGGCTATCTCTACGCCGGATTCTTTAAGTGCGGTTTCCAATTCCTTTAATGCGCCGCCTGCCCAACCGTAAGAACCGAAGGTAGAGGTTAACCTATTCTTCGGCTTAAGCCCTTTAAAGAACTGCATAAAACCGGCGATAGCAGGAAGCATCCCGTTATCGTGGGTCGAGGAACCGATAAGATAACCTTTGCTATCCAGCATCTCTTTTATTACCTCTGTGCGATCGGCAACCGCTACGTCAAAGATCTTTACCTCTAAGCCGCTATCAATTATACCTTGGGCTATGGCTCTGGCCATCTTTTCGGTTGAGCCCCACATACTCTCATAGGCAATCACTACCTTAGGCTTAACTTCATTCTTAGCCCAGCTTACATAGGCATTGATTATCTTTGCCGGGTCCTTGCGCCAGATAATCCCGTGACTGGGCGCAATCATCTTTATGGGGATCTTTGCCTTCACTACTTCTTCGATCTTTCTTAAGACAAGGGAGCTAAGCGGCCAGAGGATATTAGCATAATATTTTGCTGCCTCCTGCATCAGGGCGCACTGGTCAACTTCATCATCAAACCTAGCGCTGGTTGCATAGTGTTGACCAAAGGCATCATTGGGCAACAATAGCTCATCCTGCGGGCAATAAGTAAACATACTATCCGGCCAGTGTAGCATGGGTGCTTCTAAAAAAGTCAAAGTCCTCTTACCCAGCTCTAATTTATCCCCTGTTTTTACCACTGAAAATTCCCAGTCTCCGTAATAATGCTTATGCAGGCCTTCTTTACATTTCTGGGTACCTAAGACCTTTGCCTTGGGACAAAGCTTAGCTATAGCCGGGAGCGCTCCGGAATGGTCTGTCTCCACGTGGTTAGCGATGATATAGTCTATCTTTCCAGGATCGATGATCTGGCTGATCCTCTCAATCATCTCCTGGGCAAAGGGCCCATATACAGTATCTATAAGAGCTATTTTTTTATCCAGGATAAGATAGGCATTATAGGTGGTGCCCCTGTTAGTAGAATAGGTGTGGCCGTGAAAACTCCTCACATTCCAGTCCACTGCGCCCACCCAAAAGATATCCTTTATTACCTCTATTTTCTCCATCTCTCTCCTTAAGCTTTAAAGTTTATCTTAATTATTCAGCTGGTCTATAATCCCGGCCAGAATAAAATCATTATCCGTCAGGCCCCCTGCAGCATGGGTAGTAAGGGTAATCTTTAACTTTGCATAACCCAGGCCGATATGCGGGTGATGTCCCTGCTCCTGGGCTATAATCGCTACTAAATCCAGAAAATATTTTGCCTCCTGGAAATCCTTGAATTTGAATTCCTTGACTAGCTTTTTATCTTCTACCAGCTCCCAGCCGCGGTATTGGGCAATCAGTTTTTTTATCTTCTCCTGCGGGAGGCTCGGCATACCCTCTTGGCAGGGTTTACATTTACCCGGCAACTCTTCTTTAACAGAAAGTGCCGGGCTCTTCATCACTGTTTCTAAAGCCCCCAGCACAGCCGCATAATCAGGAGGGGCGGTTAATTCTCCTACTACCTGTCTGTAACGCAAAATATTATTCTTATCCAGGATAAGCGCTCCCCTGGCCAGAAGATTAAGCTCTTTTATGAGCAGCCCGTAGTTAATCCCGAAGGATGAAGTTTTATAATCAGAGAGCACCGAAACATTTTTAATCTCAAAGGTCTCGCAGAACCTCTTCTGGGCAAAAGGAAGGTCCTTGCTTATCCCGATAACTACTACCTCAGGTGAAATAGCGGATGCCTTTTTGTTAAATTCTTTAACCTGCAGATCGCAGACAGGGGTATCCAGGGAAGGGAAAAAAGTAATGACTTTTATTTTGGCGGAAAAGTCAGCCAGCCTTTTCTCTTTTAAATCCTGCGAGACTACCACAAAATCCGGGGCCGGCGTATTTTCTTTTAGAGACCTGCCTAACAAAGTAAGCGGGGAACCTTTAAAAACCACCCTCTCCAACATATTCCCTCCTAGAATATTTTAATGAAAATATCCTGCGGTAATTCTGCCCAGAAGGAAGCCCAGCCCGCAGGAAAGCGCTCCTATCAGTAAGGTCTCTGTACCACTTAAAAACCAGTGTACTTTGGTAATTTTAGTCTTTCCTATCCCTAAGATAAAGAGAAAAGCCAGAACTGATATCGCAGCAATAAACAATGCCTTATTGACTGAAGCAAAGAGGAAAAAGGGGAATATGGCAGGAATGGCCCCCAGGAGAAAGGAGCCCGCAGAGATAAAACCTATCTCTAGTGGATTATCGATTAAGCCCGGACTGATTCCTATCTCTTCCTGCACCATAAATTTAAGCCAGGAATCTTTATTGGCAGTTATCCTTTTTACAGCCAGCTCCTGCTCTTCTTTATTAAAACCCATATCCGCAAATATATCCCTGATCTCCTGGCTCTCTTTCTGCGGGTCTTCTTCTATCTCTCTTTTTTCTCTCTCAATCTGATTCTCGAAAAAATGCTTCTGCGCCTTGGTGGATATATATGAGCCGAAGAATATGGACATCGTTCCTGCGGCTATCTGAATAAGCCCGGCCAGGATAACTTTCTCCCTCACCACAAGAGAAACAGAAATACCGGCAAGAAAAGAGACCGTAGTCACAAGGCCTGTATCAACGGCATAAACTATATCCCTGATTATCCGGCCTTTGGTGGTATGCCAGATCTCTCCGTGCCAGTCTTTCAGCCTGGTCTCTAAAGGGCTCCTGATTATTTCTTTCATTTGTAGCTAAACTTAAGGCTAACCTTCGCGCTTTGCCAGTTCCCTATCTAGCATAATTAATGCAGCTGAATCCGGCTTAATGACCTTAATGGTATCCAGGATCTGCGTGGCGTTCTTCTCCTCTTCTACCTGCTCGCTGACAAACCATTGCATAAATATGGCTGCGGAATTATCTTTTAGCTCGCGCGAGAGCATATAAAGCTTATCTATCAACGCAGTCACTTTCTTTTCATGCCCCAGTGTCTGTTCGAATACGTCGGCGGGTGAAGAAAAATCTAGCGGTGGCTGAGCTATCGCCTGCAAGTTAACGCGTACCCCTCTGTCAATCAGGAAATCAAACATTTTCATAGCATGGCCCTGCTCTTCCTTAGCCTGCACCTTAAGCCAGTGAGCGAACCCTGCTAAATTCTTTGACTCGCAATAAGCAGCCATAGCCAGATACAGGTAGGCAGAATAAAGTTCATTCTTTATCTGCTCGTTAAAAGCCTTCTCTAATTTCTTATCCATTTCTCCTCCTTATTCTAAGGTTAACTCTTTGGAACTCTCCCAGATCCCGTGTATATTACAAAAGGATGCAGCAAACAAGGTCCCCGGCTTATCCGTTTTAAAAGCACAGGTTAAAACAGGCTGAGTATAAACCGTGCTGGTATTCGGGCCCTGGACAGATGCGCCGTGGCTTATACATTCAAAACGGCCTAGCTGCTCGGGGAACTTCTCTCCCTGAGGGAGAAAATAAAGCTCAAGCCAGCTGATATGATGCTCAGTGGTATTAGGGTGCGCTATCTCTTTGCCTACGCTTACCGTCAGCGTAATCCACTCTCCCTTCCTTGCTTTACCCTGCGCCTCGATGAGGGGAACATGTTTTTCGCTTTTATAATCTGCGCTCTGCAATAAATCCTTGATTGACGCCATTACAACCACCTCCCTTAGTTAACCTCAGTAACCGATGAAGTTTTCTGTTTTTACATTCTCTTCCTTACAACCGATATCCAGGCAAAGCCCCTGCATCGCCTCTACCATCTTCGGAGGCCCGAAGATGAAAAATATGCGTTCCCGATAATCATTCATTTCTTTGATTAACAGTTCTTTATCTATGCGGCCGAATAAACACTTTTTGTCGCGTGGCTCGCACTCGGTCACCAGATAAAAGGCCCTGATATTTTTAAGAAGAGACTGCAAAAGATCCAGCTCTTTCCTAAAGGCAATATCTTCATCAGTGCGGTTTGAATAAAATAACAAGGCATCGTTCTTCAAGCCCTTATCTGCAATATATTCCAGTATTGAGATAACCGGGGTAATACCTATGCCTCCTATAAGAAAGGCTATTTTTTTGTATTCTTCTTTGAAGACGCAGCTGCCTAACGGGGCCTTCAATAAGACCTCATCGCCGCTCTTTAGGCCCCTTAACCGCTCGGAAAAAACGCTGCTGCTTAAACGCTTGGTGAATTCTATGTATTCTTTAGTGGGAGAACAAGAAAACGAAAGATATTTATTTAGCTCCTTCTGGGTAGGGTCAAATATGACCTGTAAAAACTGACCAGGTAGAAAGCCTATGCGCTCCTCTGGCATTAACCTAAAGCTCCTGATGCTGGGAGTCCTATCTATAGTTTCGATTAATCTGGCCTTGATTGTTTCCATTCCTAATATTATATACCAGTAATTAAAACAAATCAAAGGCTACCCCTGGTGCTTAGCCTTTGATTTGTCCTACGCTATGCGTAGGATCTCCGTTAAATCTTCTTTGGCCGTAGTAATCAACTTCAAGTCATACTTCTCCTGCAATACTTTAAAAACACCTGGCGTAATAAAAGCCGGAGGGGTAGGGCCGATGCGCATCCCTTTAATACCCAGGGCCAATAAAGTCAAGAGTATTGCTACTGCCTTCTGCTCATACCAGGAGAGTATGAAAGAAAGCGGAAGTTCATTGACTCCGCAATTGAATGCCTTTGCCAGGGCCAGGGCAACCTGTATGGCTGAATAGGCATTATTACATTGTCCGATATCAACAAGCCTGGGGATACCTTCTATTGTACCAAAGTCCAGTTTATTAAAACGGTATTTGCCGCAGGCCAAAGTCAGTATTACGCAGTCCTTAGGCACCATTTCGGCAAATTCGGTATAATAATTCCTTCCGGGTTTTGCGCCGTCGCAACCGCCGATTAAAAAGAATCTCTTTATCTTACCGGCCATAACCGCGGCTACAATTTTATCTGCCAGCCTTAAGATTGCCGTATGGTGGAATCCGGTCAAAATCTTCTTACCGGATTCTTCGGGTAATGAAGGCAAAGCAAGGGCCTTCTCTATAATCATAGAAAAATCCTTCCTCTCTGCATGCACAGCACCCGCCACTCCCGCTATACCGGTAGTAAAGAGGCGGTCAAGATAACTGCCGACAGGAGGAATCTGCACGCAATTAGTAGTCACCAATATCGCGCCGCTAAAACTATTGAATTCCTTTTTCTGCTCCTGCCAAGCACCTCCGTAGTTACCGACTAAATGCTTAAATTGTTTAAGCTTCGGATAACCATGCGCGGGGAGCATCTCTCCGTGCGTATAAATATTAACTCCCTTACCCTCGCTTTGCTTAAGCAACTCGTAAAGGTCCAGTAGGTCATGCCCGGTAACCAGTATACCCGGCCCCTTAACTGTCCCGGTTTCAACCTCAACAGGAACAGGATCTCCGAATTTAGAGGTATTCGCCTTATCTAAAAGTTCCATTACCTTGAGGTTTATCTGACCGCATTCTAAAACCATCTGTAGATATTGAGCCGGGTCAAAACTGACATTAGTTAAGGTTTTAAATAAAGCCTCATGCATAAAGGCATCGACTCCTTCATCCCTGGCGCCTAATCCCCTTGCATGATAAGCATAGGCAGCAATACCTTTTAAGCCAAAAAGTAGCGTATCCTGCAGGCTCTGGATATCCGCGTCTTTTCCGCATACCCCTGCTTTCGTGCAACCGCTACCGCCTGCAGTTTGTTCGCATTGATAACAAAACATGGTTAACCTCCCCGTAATTATTTATACAAATCCCCCATACACTCCCTGGCAGACTTACACCAATCCACGCAAGAAGGAAGCCTCTGGCGGCAGACTAAATTCTTACACTTAGGACAGCGTACGCCTATCTCATCGGAGAAAATTTCAACCTGATAACCGCAATCAAGGCAAGAGAGCACCTCTACCTTAACATTTCTTCTATCCTGGCCAGGGCACTTATTAATCATTTTACTAGCTCTCCCTTTATGCCCACAGTAATCTCTTTAAGCGGTATATCTTTACCTGAAAGCCTAAGCGCCTCCTGGACAATTTTAACCAAACCAAAACAACAAGGCACCTCCATATGCACGCAGGTAATGGATTTTAATTCGTTATTTTTAATGATCCCGGTTAGCTTCTGTTGGTAGTAATCGGCATCGTCTAATTTGGGACACCCAATCAGAAGAATCTTTCCTTTTAAGAGGCGGCTATGAAAAGCAGGATAGCTAAAAGGCGCGCAATCAGCAGCAATAAGCAGGTCTGCGCCTTTAAAATAAGGGGCTCCTTCCGGCACTAGCATAAGCTGGACCGGCCAGTTCTTTAACTGAGGCTCTATCTCTTTGAGACTGGTTGCATCGAGGGCCTGCGCATTGACTTTTAAGTCTATTACTTTTAAGCCGGGACAGGCGCAGTTTTTAGTTTGTTTGTTCTGCTCAACGCCAATCGCTATACCTTTATCCTTTAAATACTCCTTAGCCTGGCTGAGGTATATTTTTTCATTATGCTCAAGCAGATGCTTAAGATGCGCGGCAATAACATTGGGGCCTTGCTTTACAATATTGTCCATAACTTTTATTTCATCATAGGGTTCAGCCTCGCGTTCTTCGGTGCTTATTGCGCCCTCTGGGCAATGACCAAGACAGGCCCCTAGTCCATCGCAAAAAAGGTCACTGATGAGCCTTGCTTTGCCATCGATAATTTGAATCGCACCCTCCGGGCAATTGGGGATACACAAGCCGCAGGCATTGCATTTTGCTTCTTCGATTTTAATGATCTTCCTCTTTGTCATTGCCCCTACCTATATATTATTATAATAAATCTGCCAGGGTAATACTGTCTAACTGGCCGATAACATACCTTTCAATATTATCGATCTTCTTTTTTAAAACGCATTCCTTCTTATGCGGGCAGGGCCTTTTCTTTAAAAAACATTCGTTTAGTTGAAAAGGGCCCTGGAATATCCTTATCAGCTCGCTGATAAATAGCTGCCGCGGCTTCCGGGCGAGCTTGAAACCTCCGCCCAACCCTTTATAAGATTTAAGCACCCCTCTTTTATTCAACAGCTGTAAATTCTTTCTAAGGAACGGCCTGGGTATCTTTAAGCTATCAACAAGCTGGGATACAGAGACTACCCGGTCCTTACTCTTGGCAACGAAACAAAGCGCCCGTAAGGCATAATCCGTATCCCTGGTAATCAACTTCATATTTCACTCCTTTAACTAATAAGACGGCTGGGCAGTTTAACGTCTTGCCCGGGACAGGCTAGCGCAGCCTTCTTTACAGTGGGCTACGGGCCGAAGCATGTATCTGATAGTAATATCCATACAGCCTCCTTTCCTTGTTAAAGATAATGATACCATAATTGTATCATTTGTCAAGTAAAAAATAATCTTTTTATTTAAGAATCCGGTTGGCTAAATACCCGATCAGGATCACCTGCGGCACGCTTACTGCCGGCATCCAGAGGGCTACGCGCCTGCCTACATTGCTCCAGAGCAGGCCAATCTCGGTGTAATCAGTAACTACCCCTGCCATTAAGAATACGAAGCTATTACCGATGGCCCCTGTACTCTGGTATATCCCAAAGGCAAGAGGAGAGGAGCCCTCTGAACAGACTTCGATTACTGTGGCTAGGGCTAAGGTAACCAAGAGCCCCGATAACGTAGGCCCCATGAATCTATGGAAGAAATGTGCGGGTATATAGGCATTAGCCAGGCTTGCAATAAGCATACCTAGGATAACCCACCATAAGACCATATCGGAAAGCGCCAACGCGCCTTTTATTACGCCTTTAAAATCAGAGGTTAGCGTAGATATCTTAAACTGATAATCATTCAAACGCCTCTTTAGGTCTGCTATTATGGAAAATGCTTCCGGCACTTCCTGGGTATTCTTATTTATTTCAATCAAGCCTTTCTTTTCAAGAAACATAAAAATAAAACCGGTATTTATAGCCACGATGATGGCGGAGATGATGATAAAGAGGCCCTTTAGCCCAAAGAATGCCAAAAGCATCACGGTAATGGTAATGTTGGCCCAGGGACTGGCCAGGAGAAAGCTTACTACCGCAGGGTTTGATGCGCCTTTTTTATGCAACTGTATAGAGAGGGCGAGTATCCCGTGGCTACAGGCGCTCATCAGAAACCCCAAAAAGACCGCATTGAATATAGTAGAAGGAGATTTACGGGAAAGTATCTTAGAGATATATTGCCGCGGTATATAGTAATCTATTACGCCTCCCAACAATAACCCCAGCAACATCGCCCACCAGATCCTCTTTAGATATTGCAGAAATACATTACGCAAAGGGATTAGAAAGGGAATAAAAAAAGAGGAAAGAATAAAAAGAATAGAAACGGTGCAGAGGACAAATAATCTGTTTTTGAAGAAATATCGTTTCTCGGGAGGCAAAGAGACCTGCGGCTCGGCGATATTCTCCTGCCGGATAAACTTATCCTTACAGAGATTACTGCAGAAAAAATAATCTTTTCCTTCGTTGCTTAATTTGATGGCGGCCTTTGGATCAACCGTCATTCCGCAAATCGGATCTTTAACCGGCATGGATTACCTTGGGAATATCGAGGGGCAGGGTTTGGAGTGGTTATTTCTCCTTTTGTACGATGTTTAAGAAAACCGGCACGATCTTGGGGTCAAACTGTGTACCTGCGCCATCTTTAATTATCTTAAGCGCCTCTTCTTTTGAAAAGGCCTTTTTACGGTAAGGCCTATGCGAAGTTAGGGCCTGGTAAACGTCTGAAATAGCGATGATACGCGCCCCTATGGGTATCTCCTCGCCTTTTAATCCGCGCGGATAGCCTTTCCCATCCCATCTCTCATGGTGATAAAGCATCAGCGGTATGATGTTATGGAAGAACTGGATCGGCCTGATAATATCTACGCCTATCTGGGGATGCTTTTTAATCTCATCGAATTCTTCTTTATTGAGCTTAGAGCTCTTTAGCAGGATCTTCTCGCTTATCCCGATCTTACCCAGGTCGTGCAGCATAGCCGCCTGCTTGATAAGCTCTATTTCATATTTGGGCAGGCCCAGGGCATTGGCAATCTCCATAGCGTAATGGACAGTACTCTCCACATGCTCTCCGGTATAATGGTCCTTCACTTCTATGGTTTTTGCAAAGGCAAAGACTGACTCGATTAAGCTCTGGTTAGCCCGCTTGCTAAGCTTCTCCAGCTTGTCCTGCAGGAACTTGACATTACCGGTTTCTACTTTTTTACGAGAACCCAGGGCCTTTTCTTTTTTCGTATCCACGGATGAGTAGACCTTATTGCCCCCCGATTCTTTGACCTTACTCAGTATCTGATCGGCAAGCTCGACCATATCCATCCCCTTAATAATCTTATCGTCAGGATAGGATACTACCGCCACGCTTAACTTCAGCTTAACCTCATGCTCTTTATTGCCGAAACGATAGGTATTCATGGAGTCCAGAAGCCTTTGCGCCAGGACTAATGCGGTAGCCCGGTCCGTACCCGGGAAGATAATGATAAATTCCTCCCCGCCGAAGCGGATAATAATATCATAGCGGCGCACCATCTTCTTTAGATATTTTGCCAGTTGCCTTAAAGCCAGATCGCCAAACTGATGGCCGTAAACATCATTTATGGATTTGAAATAATCTATATCCATCATCAACACGGAGATGGGATGGGCATACCTTCTTGCCCGGTAAAACTCCGCCTCCATAACCTCGCCAAGATAACGGTGGTTAAAAAGACCTGTCTGTGAATCCTTTAAGCTCAGCTGTTTTAATCTCTGGTTGGATTTTACTAGCTCCTTATTCAATATCTCCAGCTTCTTTTCGGTGCGTTTGCGATCGGTGATATCGCGCACATACTCAATCGCCCCTTTCAGTTTGCCGCTGGCCTCATCATAAAGAGGGAAACTAAAAAGATCCAGCCACCCCACTATCTCCCCGCCAGCCCCTATTTTAGGCACTACTTCGTGCGCAGCCTCACCATTGCTTAAAGTACGAATGCTGGGACAGACCTTGCAGGGTTCTTTTCGGCCATGGTAGGCCTGGAAGCATTTTTTCCCGGCAAGCGGACGATAATGCTCATACCACTGCTCCATTGTCAGATTAACCCTGATAATATTAAGTTCTTTATCTAGTATGCTTATCCCGTCCTGGATGCTGTTAAATATATTGCTTAAGAAACGCTCTCCCGCGCCTATTTTTTCTTCTGCTTTTTTATGCTCCAGGGTATTGGTGAAAATCTCACCTACCGTCCTCAACAATAATATGTTTTCCTGCGACCATTTTTTTTCTTCTACTGAATCAAACCCGATGAATCCTACAGGCTCCTTACCATAAACCATCGGCACGATCATTATGGATTTTAATCCTTGACTGCTGATAAACTCTTTTTCGACAGCTGCCTCTTTGGGAAAATCTTCCAGGCGCGGGATATAGATATTTTCCAGGTTTTTTATCTTTTTATAAAACCAAGGGAACTTATCTACGGGTATATTTTGCAGGCCCTCCTTCAGCGGCTCTACGCCTTCGGCGCACCACTCGTATGCATTACTAGTCCTGCTCTGGTCATTGTTGACTAAAAAGATGTAGCTGCGGTCTACGCCCACAAATCTTCCGATCGTCTCTAGTGCCTTATTTATCTCCGGTTCGATATCCCCAAACTCAATCTTTATAAAATTAGCTGAGATAGTGGTGATAATTCTTTCGAACTCAATCCTTTGCCTTAGAATCTCACCGGTTTTTCTGCGCTCTTCCTCTGTGCCTATGGCTGAGGCGATAATCCCGATAATCTTTTTATCTTCCTGGTTAGGGGTAAAATCTCTCTGATAAACCGCGCATAGCGATCCGATGGTCTCGCCAGAAATCCTCACCGGATAACCTAGATATGTATCCAGGCCGTATTTGGTTACGTTGGGGTCGGTCTTGGCATAGGGGCTATCCCTTAGGTCGCGGATAACCAAGATCTCATCCTCATTTTTCTTAATGACATCGAAACAGATATGGCCTTCGGGGCTATCTTTAGGATTAAAGTCAGGCGGCGTATTCCATTGCCCGATCGTGCAAAGCAATCCTCCCTCAATACGGTTATACATCGCGCAGTCAGCACCCAAGAGCTCACCGCAAAGAGAGACTAGCATATTAATGTTTAAGAGGGGATCGGTACCGAAACTTAAGAAACATTCGTTTATCCTAGAGATCTGGCTCTCTACGGTCTTACTTTCGGTAACATCCTGTATAATGCCGTCATAGGAGAGGAGTTTACCTGCTTCATCGAAATGCAGGATTGAGGTATTTCTGACCCAGCGCATAGCGCCGTCCTTTTTTATAATACGATGTTCAATGGAAAGGTTCTCAGTGCCGCTCAGTATCTTCCCGGTATAATCCCCAACCGCCTTGCGGTCATCCTTATGCACCATATTGATCCACAGATAGGCGTCTGCGGTAAGCTCCTGCGGGGAATACCCGGTTACCGCAAGGCAAGTAGGCCCGTAAACAGTCTTTATGGGCTTACCCGCCTCAAGATAAACCGTAAAGATATAATCAGTAACCGTATCTACGATTCTTTTATAACGCTCCTCGCTTTCGCGCAGCGCATACTCCCAATTCTTGCGCTCAGTGATCTCATCGACTACGGTAACCACGCGCGAAACCCTGCCCTCCTCAAAAATAGGAATCTTACGGGTCTCTGTAATAATTCCTTTTCCTGCAATATTATTATTCTCTTCGGTGATCAGGATCTCCCCGGTCTCAAATACCTGATTATATTCATCCCTGACATTTTCAGATAAAAAAGGAAAGACCTCAAAGATGGTCTTACCTACTATATCGCTGCTAAAGCCCAGGGCCTCGCTCCATTTTTTAAATACTTTATTAGCAATAATAACCTTTAGGCCTCTATCCACAACATGTATCGCCTGACTCATTGATTCGATAGTGCTGCGGTATTGCAGCTCTGACTCTTGCAGCTCCCGTTCGAAG
>JBAXNZ010000007.1:0-16711 GCA_037133515.1 bacterium | reverse complement strand
TAAGAATGGTCCTCGTTACGTCCATTCTTCTGGATATGCCTGGATGGTCATCGGCGTCCCTTAGGATTATCGCCGCGCAATCTTTCAGCAATTTCGCGGGACTCTCCCATCCCACTATTTCATTGTGATTCATCTCCGGGAAGAGGTGGCTTGCGGCCAGGGCCTTAGAGTTTTCGTTAAGTTGGCAGCGAAAACGCGTTGCAGTCACGTCAAAATGCACCGACCCGGAATATATAACCGGAATCTTATTAAATATCTTAGCGGCCAGGGCTTTAGAAACATTATCCTTCTGCCTTATTTTAGGATTAAGGCTCTTATTCCTTAAATCTTCTAAGAGCGAGATTGCCTGATTAATATCTTGCTGCATATCTTTTATAAGACCAAGGCGGGCTAATATACAAAGAGGTATGATACTCAAATATCCCAGGGCACACCTGGGCGGAAGGCCTTGCGGTATTTCAATAAAAACAACATTGTCTCTCTTTGCCCATTCCTTTAGTTTACCTCCCGAAGAGACAGTTATTATTGAAGCGCCTTTTTGTTTAGCCTGTTCATAGGCGCTTAAGGTCTCTTCAGTATTTCCGGAGTAGCTTAAGATAAAGACTAAAGAAAAGTTATCCACAGAGGCAGGCAAATCATATTCACGATAGACTGTAATTGGTAACTTAGCCTCAAAATAAAGATACGAACGCACAAGGTCCGCGCCTATTGCTGAGCCGCCAAGACCGGCAAAGATAACCTTGTTAAAATCCCTTTTTTCAAATGATATCCTGGCCTGCTGGGCTATCTCTTTTGCTGCCTTGCACTGAGCCGGAAAATCCATAAGCAACCCCAGCATATCGGACTTATCCAGTTTTTTTATAGAGTCCTCTGTCAGCCTTGATTTACGCATGTATCCTTTCTTATTTTAAGATCTCCTTTAATTTTAACTGACTAAACTTTTCTACTTCTTTACCCGTAGAAAGTTTTAAGGCCTGCTGGGCGATACGCACAGACTCTTTAAAAGACATGGAACGGATTACGTATTTGATCTCCGGTATAGAGGAAGGAGGTATACTAAACTCATCTAGCCCAAGGCCAAGCAAAATAGAAACAAGAGCTGGCTCGCTAGCCATCTCTCCGCATACCCCTACCTTGATACCCGCAGTGTGCGCTGCCTCAATAATATTCTTAAGCATCCTAAGCACTGCCGTACGTGTAGGTTCATAAAGATAGGCCACCTTTTCATTAGTACGATCAACCGCTAAAGAATATTGTATTAAGTCGTTGCTTCCGATGCTAAAGAAATCTGCCTCTGAGGCTAAGAGGTCTGCGGTTATCGCCGCAGAAGGGACCTCTATCATAACGCCTACCTTAATCTCATTGTTAAAAGGCCTGCCCTCTTTCCTTAATTCTTCTTTTACGTCCTGTAATATTTTATTAGCCTGATACAGCTCTTCTCTTCCTGAGATCATCGGATACATAAGCTTAAGATTACCGTGCACCGATGCCCTAAGGATTGCCCTCAGCTGCACCTTGAATATCTCAGGCCTTGCCAGGCAGAACCGGATTGCCCGCCATCCTAAAAAAGGCTCCATTTCACTTGGTATATCAAACTGCGACAAAAATTTATCCCCTCCCAAATCCAGGGTACGGATGATTACGGGGCCGGGACTCATCTCTTCGGCCACATATTTATAAGCCTGGTAATGCTCCTCTTCCGTAGGAACGTCTTTTCTATTCATATAGAAAAATTCCGTGCGATAAAGCCCTATACCTGAACCACCATGCAGTTTTACCGACAGCACTTCGCTGGGTAACTCTATATTAGCTACTACCTCCACTGACTTTCCGTCAGAGGTAATGGCAGGCAGATCCTTTACCGAAAGGAATTTCTCAGAGATACCCTTGATCTTTTCTTCTTCCCTCTGGTATTGCTGCAGGGTATCTTCATCGGGGTTGACTATAACTACGCCCGTGCTGCCGTCAACGATAAGCATATCGCCGCTCTTAATCTTTAAGGTCGCCTCTTCAGCGCCAACTACGGCCGGGATCTCCAGGGACTTGGCCATAATGGCGGTATGCGAAGTTTTTCCTCCTATGTCGGTAATAAAGGCGCAGACATTTTCTTTATGCATGGAGGCGGTATCCGAAGGAGAAATGTCATGCGCTACCACCACCACCCTCCCTTTGACATCTTCTAGGAGCGAACGCTTCTTTCCCAGGAGATTGCGCAGGATCCTTTTGCCCACATCATTGACATCGGCTGTGCGCTCTTTAAGATATTCGTCCTCAATCCTCGAGAAAACATCGATATACTTCTTAAGCACTTCGGAGAAAATATAGGCTACATTAAGACACTCTTTTTTAAGACGAGTGATTACCTCCTCTATAATTATGCGGTCTTCTAAGACTAACAGGTGCGCGTCAAAAATCTGCGCTTGATCCTGCCCCATATCAGTAGCAATCCGCCTCTGAAGCTCTATAATATCTTTGCGGGTCTGGATAAGCGCTTCCTCAAACAGCTGTATCTGAAGCGGAATCTCATCCGGGCGTATCTGTTCCTTAGGGATGACAAACTCTTCCTTGCCTACTTTAAAGGCCTTACCGATACTCACTCCCGAAGCCGCAGCTATACCTTTTAGTTTTATCATCTCTATTCTTCGCTGTTAATGACTTTCTCCAGCTCCTCTATAGCCTTAAGAGCGTCATCTCCGTCAGCCTCAATGACAATGGAACTTCCTTTTCCTGCGCCCAGCATAAGAATCCCCATAATAGACTTGCCGTTTACTTCTTCCTTATCACGCTTAATAATGATACGCGCATCAAACTTATTGGCTACCTGCACAAATAATGCCGCTGGACGGGCGTGCAGGCCTTGCCTGTTTTTTACTACCACTTTCTTCTGAATTAAAGGCATATTACTTAAATCCTCAATAATTAAAGCTCCTCTATGAAGCCTAGGATAATCTTGGCTAATTTCGCCGGGTCATGCCTTACCACATCCTCGGCGACAATTACATCGTCTTCAATGGTGCGGTAACCCATATTGGCGATATTGCGCGTATCATTGATAACGCGACAAGAACCCTCCTGTTCATAACGCCTAGTTATACCTTGAGATATCTCTCCGGAATTAAGTATACAGTAATCAAAGATGCGCGCATGGCTATGCTTAATGAGCACTTTGATATGCTCCCCGGCGCTGAAATTATCCGTCTCTCCCGGTTGAGTCATGGCGTTACAGACATAAACCTTGATCGCCCCTGAAGCAGCTATCGCCTCGGTAATCTCCCTTATCAAAAGATTGGGTATGATGCTGGTATATAAAGAGCCGGGGCCTAAGACAATGATCTGGGCTTCCTGTATTGCCTTTATCGCCTCAGGCGTGGCAGTCGGCTGATCGGGCTTCAGGTAAACCTTGTTTATGGGTTTATGTGCCTTAGGGATTTTGTTCTCCCCCTCTGTGATTGAGCCGTCTTTATGCTCGGCGACTAATACCACATTATTTAAAGTCGAGGGTATGACCTGGCCCCTTAAAGCCAAGACCTTACTGGTCTCTTTTATCGCCTTGTCGAAATCTCCCGTTAGCCTAGTCATAACCGTGATGAAGAGGTTGCCGAAACTATGCCCGCCAAGCTCAGAGCTATCATCAAAGCGGAATTGAAATAAGTCGCGCATAAGCGTTGAGGCATCTGCCAAGGCAACCAGGCAGTTACGTATATCGCCCGGAGGCAGGATATCAAACTGCTGTCTGATTCTACCTGATGAGCCTCCGTCATCAGCAACTGTTACAATAGCAGTAATGTTAGAGGTATATTCCTTAAGGCCTAAGAGAAGCGCGGATAAGCCCGTGCCTCCGCCCACAGCCACAATCCTGGGGCCGCGGCTGAGCTGTTTTCTTTGATACAAAATATCCACTAACTCCCTGCCTCTTGAGACAGGGATAAAAGCAGTTATAAGACGCTTGATACCTAATATTAAAATTATAAAACCAGAAAGTACTACGACTGCATCTAATAGTTGAATTATCTGATATTCCTCAGCCAAAAGGCTGACCGCGCCAATAATAATCAGGAGTATGCCAAAGCCGGTAAGGGCAATCCAGCGTTTGATGCCTATGCCGGGGTAGAGCCACTTAAACAATGCCTGCAACCAAGAACCGTAATCTTTAAGGTTAGAGTTTTTTTTCATCTTCCTGGGAGATTATTTTTATTACTGCCTTGTCATCGATAGATGCGCGCAGCCCGTCTCTGAAATATTTATCTTTAAGCAGGCGCGAGATTCTAGCCAGGGCCTTAAGATGCGGCCCGGCAGAATCCTGAGGGGCAACCAGCAAGAAAAAAATATACGCCGGCTCTCCATCAAGGGAGTCAAAATCCACGCCTTTCTTAGAAAGCCCAAAGGCCGCCACCAGTTTATCTACGCAGTCTGCCTTTGCGTGAGGTATAGCCACGCCTTGGCCGATAGCGGTTGAGCCTAAGACCTCTCTGGCCATAAGCGATTCCATCAGCTTGTTGCGATGGCTTTTTTCGATATCACCCCCCTCTATAAGGGCATCTACCAGCTCTCTAATCACGTCTTCTTTTTTGTTAGATTTAATATCCATCACTATTGCATTTTTTGAAAGAAATTCCATTATCTTCATGCGTCTCTCCTTTTATTCAATTTAGCCCTGCAAAGAGCAGGGCTTTTTATTTATCCTTTTAATACTAAGCGGGAGACGGGGTTCGAACCCGCGACATCAACCTTGGCAAGGTTGCGCTCTACCAACTGAGCCACTCCCGCAATTTCCTCTTGAGTGGCGAACCCTTGGGCGATCCGCCCGAGGGGACCACTCCCGCAATTTCCTCTTGAGTGGCGAAACTCTTTGATAATTTATACTATGGGCGGAAGAGGATTTGAACCTCCAAGGGTTTCCCCAATAGCTCCTAAGGCTATCGCGTATGCCAATTCCGCCATCCGCCCCGATCCTCAAATCCGCTCTCGGTATTTTAAAGCCCCTTATCCTGCCAGACTCCTTATAACAAGGCAGGACTTCGCCACCATCTCTGATATGAAGTGGCTCGATTTTAAATGAGCCTCCCGCGATTCGAACGCGGCACGGCCATCTTAAAAGGATGGTGCTCTACCAAATGAGCTAGAGGCCCGAATTTACCTAACTGCCTCTAGCGTACTCCTATATCTATTACCTAAAAGAGGAGAACTAGAGGCCAGAAGCTTCTAAATTTCCAGTATTTCTTTTTCTTTATTCTTAAGCAGCTCGTCAATCCTTGCGATATACTTATCTACGAGCTTCTGCAAATCATCAATGCCGCGGAATTTATCGTCTTCGGAGATAGCCTTGTCTTTTTCTAGTTTCTCCAGGGCCTCTTTAGCATCCCGCCTGATAGTCCGAAGCGAAACCCTGCCTTCTTCGGTCATGTTATGTACCAGCTTCACCAGTTCCTGGCGCCTTTCTTTGGATAAAAGAGGTACAGATAACCTGACTACCTTTCCATCGTTAGAAGGGTTAATCCCCAGGTTAGACTTCATGATAGACTTTTCTATCTCAGGTATTGCCGTGGGATCCCAAGGCTGTATCACAATCAGATGCTGATCAGGCACGGATATGGAGGCCAATTGCTTTAGTAAGGTGGGGGTACCGTAATAATCTACATGTAGCCCCTCGACTAAAGAAGGATTTGCCCGGCCAGTCCTTACCTCAGAAAACTCCCGCGCCACAGAATCAAACGCCTTCTTCATCTTTTCTTCAGTGTTATGCAGGACTTCTTTAACGGTCATATCACACTCCTTAGGATAAGTTAGTCTACCAGCGTGCCTATTCTCTGGCCTAATACTACCCGCCTGATATTGCCTTCTTTATTCATGTTAAATACCACAATAGGCAGCTTATTATCCATGCACAGGCTTACCGCAGTGGCATCCATAACCTTTAATCTCTTCTTAAGCACATCTATATATTTAAGGCTACCAAATTTCTTGGCATTCTTGACCTTAAAAGGATCAGCAGAGTATACGCCATCCACGCGGGTAGCCTTCAATATAGCGTCGGCATTTATCTCCATGGCACGAAGTGCCGCCGCAGTATCGGTGGTAAAATACGGATTGCCTGTACCGGCCACAAAGATAACCACGCGGCCCTTTTCTAAATGCCTGATCGCCCTTCTTCTGATATAAGGCTCGGCTACCTTTTCCATATCTATGGCAGTCATTACGCGCGTGGGCACATCATTCTTCTCTAAAACATTCTGCAGCGCCAGGCCGTTTATCACTGTGGCTAACATCCCCATATAATCCGCCACAGACCTGTCCATGTCCAGCCCCAAGGATGCAGTATTCTCCTGCCCGCGAAAGATATTGCCAGCGCCCAAGACTATAGCTACATCCACGCCCAGATTGCGTATCTCTTTTATCTGACGGGAAATAGCAACCAGAACGGAGTTATCTATGCCGTGGGACTTCTCACCCTGCAGGGCCTCACCGCTTAACTTTAGTACTACCCTTTTATAAACAGGATGTAGCTTCATTCGCCGACCTTATAACGCATGAATCTGCGTACTATGATATTCTCAGCCAGCTTAACAATCATGCTTCCCAGGTAATCCTTTATGGTAATAGCGGGGTCCTTGATAAATGCCTGCTCAAGAAGAACGTGTTCCTTACAAAACTTATCTTTATCCTTCTCCTGGGATAACACCTCCTGCGGGATATCTTCGCTTTTCAAGTAAGCGGGGTCACAGGCAGCGATTTGCATTGCAAGGTCTTTCGTAAATTGGGTAAAGTCGCTGTTTTTGGCCACGAAATCTGTTTCGCAGTCCACCTCAACCAATACCCCGATCTTGCTACCTAAGTGTATGTATGCCTCAATCCTTCCCTCTCTTGCCGCACGGGCTTGTTTCTTGGCAGCGATCTCAAGGCCGCGCTTGCGCAAAAACACCACTGCCTTTTTGATATCATGCTCTGATTCTTCAAGCGCCTTTTTACAATCAGCAATACTGGCGCTGGTCAATGCCCGTAATTCTTTGATAGTGTCTAAAGATTTTTTCATTTTATTTATACCTTCCTCTTTATTTTTGTCTTTTCATCTATTGCCGGCTTTATGCGGGCCTTCTTTGCGGCCTTGCCTTCTGTATCCGCGCCATCACTTGTCTCAACCAGCTCTTCAATCTCTTTAATCTTTACCTCTTCCTCCGGCAACACTAGTGGCTGATCTACCTCTTCCTTGGGCTTTACGTTCACCCCTGCCTCTGAAAGATATGAAAGGAACTTCTTCCTTCCTTCGATTATGGTATCTGCAATTAAGCTCGCTACCAGCTGTACGGACTTAGTGGCATCGTCGTTACCTGGAATAGGATAGGCAACAAGGTCGGGATTAGAGTTAGTGTCGATAAAACCAACCACCGGGATGCCCAGACGCTTGGCTTCCATGACTGCGGTTTCTTCCTTTTTAGTGTCTACCACAAAAATAGCCTTAGGCATGCGCTCCATCTGGACAATCCCGGAGAAATTCTTCTTAAGCTTATCTGACTCCTTCTCCAGGCGCGCTACCTCTTTCTTGGTAAGCTTCTTAAATGTGCCATCCTCGCGCATCTTCTCTATTTCTTTAAGACGGTTAATACTCTTCTTAATGGTAGAGAAATTGGTCAGTAGGCCTCCTGGCCAACGCTCGGTCACATAAAACATCCCACTGCGGCAGGCCTCTTGCAAAATGACCTCTTGCGCCTGCTTTTTAGTCCCCACAAATAGCACTGCCTCGCCTTTTGAAGTTACATCCATGAGAAAATCCCTGGCCTTATTAAGGCACTCCACGGTCTTCTCGAGGTCAATGATATAAATACCGCTCCTCTGGCCGAAGATGAACTTCTTCATCTTCGGATTCCAGCGTGAAGTCTTATGTCCAAAATGCACCCCTGCTTCTAAAAGCTGTTTGATTAGTTCTGTAGGCAAAAGATACCTCCCTTGTGATTATAAAAATTGGTTTCTAAACACACGCTTCCTTTATCCAAAATATTCTGGTAGTATACCACAAAATATTTGCCATTTGCAACTATTTTTTGCCTTTATAGCTGTTTTTTCGATTCTTTAATCCTGTAATTTTATTCATTTAACCCATTAAAAAGGCTTTTTAACTGGGAATTTGATAAATCCAGCCGGATATACAGCTTTTTAGCGGATTATATAGCTTATTTTTCCAGCTCCTGCACCTGATAAAGCCTTCTATATAAGCCATCTTTATTGAGGAGTTCCTGGTGGCTTCCTTCTTCTACGATCCTGCCCTTATCTAAAACTACTATACGCTGGGCATTCCTCACTGTAGAAAGCCGGTGGGCAATTACAAATACGGTGCGGCCCTGGATGAGCTTATCCAATGCCTCCTGCACCAGCCTTTCTGATGCTGAATCTAGCTGGGAGGTAGCCTCATCCAGGATTAAGATAGGCGGATTCTTCAATAATGCTCTCGCTATGGCTATCCTCTGGCGTTCCCCTCCGGAGAGCTTCACCCCTCTGTCTCCTATCGCCGTATCATACCCCTGAGGGAGTTTACTGATAAAATCATGGGCATAGGCCTGCTGTGCTGCTGTTTCTATATCTGCCTGCGAGGCATCAGGCCTTCCGTAGGCGATATTCCCCCTGATAGTATCGTTAAAAAGTATAGTCTCCTGGGTCACTATCCCTATCTGCTGGCGAAGAGAGCAAAGGCTGAACTCCCTTATGTCTCTGCCGTCTATCAGGATCCTTCCTTTTTTAGGGTCATAAAAACGCGGTATGAGGTCTACCATTGTGCTTTTCCCTGAGCCGCTGGGCCCCACTATAGCTAGCATCTGGCCCCTTGTTACCTCAAGATTAATATCCGTAAGTATCGGGTTCTCGGTATAATTAAAAGAGGCCCCTTCAAAAACAACCGATCCCTTAAAAAGCGGAAGCGCCGGGGCATCTTCTCTCTCAACCACCGTGGGTTTTGTATCCAGTATCTCATAGATCCTGCTTGAGGCAGCGAGCGCCTGCTCCATAATAGAATTAGCCTGGCTTAATTTCTTAAAAGGCTTGATCAACGAGAGAAGCGCTGCCATAAAGAGGGTGAACATCCCGAAGGAAAGAGACCCCTCTATGACTTTCCTGCCGCTGTAAAATATGATAAAGAGCGCCATCCCCACGCCTATCAATTCCGTGGCTATCCCCAGTATAAGCATCCTCTTTATGGATTTCATGGTGAGCTTATAGTAGTCATAATTCCTGCTCTTGAATCTTTCCAGCTCCCTGGCCTCGGCGCAGAAGGCCTTGACAATCCTAACCCCCATAAAGGTCTCAACCAATAAAGAGTTTATATCAGCTATCTTCTCCTGAGATTTTTTGCTTAACTTGCGCAATACCTTACCCACCGAATACATCGGTATCGCAACCATAGGCAAAACGACTATAGAGATAAAGGCAAGCTTCCAGTTAATCAAAAAAGTGGTCACCGCAAAGGCGATGACGTTAAAAGACTGATAGACCAGGTCCGTAAGCGCATAAGAAACAGCGTTCTCTATTAATTTGACGTCATTGGTGATGCGCGATATCAGCTCCCCGCTTCTTTTATGCGTAAAATATTCAAGCGAGAGCATCTGTAGCTTATCGTAGACCTTATTCCTTACATCCCTGATCACCCTCTGGCCCACATCCGACATTATGTAGGTCTGAAAATATTCAAATACCGCCCTGATGATCAGGGCTATGGGCATTATAATTAGCATGAGATAGAGAACTTTTAAGGGGCTTACGGAATTGAGATAATTTAGGATAGTTTCGACAAAAGGAGGAAATTTACCGCTGGCGAATATTATGGGCTTATTGGTAAATACCCGGTCTATGAGCGGGACGATCGCGCTTAAACGGAAAATATCCAGTACAGTCACCGCGCCCATAAAGATACCGGCTATACCTAAGAGGCGGTAATACGGCCTGGCAAAATCGAATAATTTACGGTACTCTTTCATATTGTTAGCCTTTCCTCCCTAAAAGGAAAGTTATTGTATCATATCCGTTGACTTCTGTCGAGTAATTTGATATCATCTTTTTATGCGTAAAATAAGCGTAGGGGTAGTAGGTATAGGCCATCTAGGGAGTATCCATGCCAAAATATACCGGGAGAACCAGGGCTGTGAGCTCTCTGCTATATGCGATACGGATGAGACCAGGCTCAAGGCATTGAGCCTGGAGCTGGGGGTCCCCGGATACAGCGATTACCGCCAACTCTTTGATAAAGTAGAGGCAGTGAGTATAGCCACCCCTACCAGGCTGCATTACCGTATTGCCGCAGAATTCTTAAAGCATAAAGTCCACTCCCTGGTTGAAAAACCCTTTACTACTGATTTAAAAGAGGCGGATTCCCTGATCAAGATCGCGGGGAAGAACCAACTCATACTGCAGGTAGGGCATGTTGAAAGGTTTAATTCTGCCTTTGCCGCTACCCAGAGGCTGATTGATAACCCAAAGTTTATCGAATGCCACAGATTAAGCCCATTCCCCAACCGCTCCCTGGACATAGGGGCAGTGCTGGATATCATGATTCATGATATCGATATTGTCCTGGGATTAGTCCCTAGCCGTTTAAAAAAAGTTGAGTCTGTGGGTGTAAATGTGCTTACGGGTTTTGAGGATATCGCCAATGCCAGGCTTACCTTTGCAAATGGTTGCGTAGCTAATCTTACTGCCAGCCGTGTTTCTGATGAGGTAATGCGTAAAATTAGAATCTTCCAGGAAAACACCTATATCTCCCTGGATTATAAAGAAGCCCAGGCCAGCGTATACAAAAGAACTCACCAGGGCATTACCAAAGAAGACCTTCCTATCGAAAAAGAACAGCCCCTACAAAAAGAGCTGCAGTCTTTTGTTGATTGCGTCGCTACCGGAAGAGAGCCTATAGTTTCAGGCAAAGTGGGCCGCGCAGCCCTGGCAGTAGCCCTGGAAATCCAAAAACAGATATGGCGCAGATAAAACACCTTTTTATCATCTCTGGAGAACCTTCGGGAGACTTAAATGCCGGGGGGCTGGCCGCAGAGATACTAAAGATAAACTCTAAAATAAATATCTCCGGGGTCGGCGGAGTACATTTACGCAAGGCCGGCTCAGAGATTCTCTGCGATATAAAAGAACTGGCCGTAATTGGATTCTTTGATGTCTTAAGGAAACTGCCACAATTCCTCTCCTTAAAAAAACTGATCCTGCAAAAGATAGAAAGCTCCAGGCCCGACGCCATAATCCTGGTTGATTTCTCCGGGTTTAACCTGAGGCTGGCCCGGGCAATCAATAAAAAAATACCGGTTATTTATTACGTAAGCCCCCAGGTCTGGGCCTCAAGAGAAGGAAGAATTAATACGATCAAGAATTATGTCTCTAAGATGATCGTGCTTTTTAAGTTTGAAGAGGAGTTTTATAAAAAATACGGGATAGCTGCGGATTTCGTGGGCCATCCTTTGCTAGAAACGACTGTGCCCAGCATGGCAAAAAAAGAATTCCTCTCTAGCCTGAAATTAAGCGATACTAAAACCACCATTGCGCTCTTACCTGGTTCGCGCAGGCAAGAGATAGAGAATATTTTACCGCTAATGCTTAAAACAGCATTGCTGCTTGATAAAGAAATGGGTAACCTTCAGTTTATAATTGCCAAGTCCTCTGCGCTTGACTGGGAAATATATAATCGTAAGGTTAGGGGGCTAGATTTAGCCTTAAAAATAGTTGAGGGCAAGACCTGCGACTGCCTGAACGCTGCCGATTTTTCGCTGATCGCCTCAGGTACGGCAACCCTAGAAGCGACTATTATGCAAAAGCCATTTGCGCTTATTTATAAAATGGGCCTCTTGAATTACCTGCTCTACCTGCCGCAGGTGAAAATCCCCTATATAGGCCTGGCTAATATTATAGCCGGAAAAAAAATTGTCCCGGAGTTCATACAGTTTAGGGCCAGGCCAACAGAGATCGCCCGCAAAGTTCTAGGGCTGCTTAAGAACCCACAGGAGCTGGTGCGGATAAAGGAAGACCTTTCTCTTGCTGCCTCTTCTCTAGGAGAAAAAGGCGCAAGTCAACGGGCAGCAAAGAAGATCCTGGACTTTCTCAATAACAATTAAGAGAGTTCGTTTTCTAACTTATTTATAAGGGCAGATGCCTCCCTGACAATAGAGGCAGGCAGTAACTTCGATAGCTCTATCTCTTTCTGTAAAGATTTTAAGGTGCCTAAAAATCTTCTTACTGTGGAGAGCCTTCTTTTACTATACGCCTCCTCTGGCTCCAGTTCCTGCCTCTGCCTGATAATAGCAGCGAGATCCCGTCTTATTTCGCGGTGGTCTTTGCCCTTTTCAAAGATTGCCTTCTTTAGATCTGCATAATCCTGGCTATCCAGCTCCTTTTTATTCTTTGCCAGGCGCAACAGGTCAATGGATTCATAGCCAGGCACGCGAACAGCCTCGCTAGAATCAACATAATCCTGCCTAAGATATGCCGGCTCTTCCTTCTCTAGAAAATAATAAGACCTTAAAAGCTTAAGTGCAGTCTGCTTCCTTATCCCTATCTCGCGACCGGTATAATTATCAAAATCAGCGTAGCCCCATTCCTTATAGAGTTTATCCTTCCAGACCGAATAAAGCGACCTGCCCAACTCTACCCAGGAGGTTTTAAAATTCTTGGCGCTCAGAAGGAGATGATAGCGCAGTGAATTCTCATCCAGGCCCTGCATCTTCTCCTCAATGCCTTTTAAGGTTTTTGTTTTAACTGTATCCATCTTTCTCCTTTAATGTTATATATGATATTTTCTGGCTAGGGCGATGCGTTCATCTATGGGCGGGTGACTGAAGAATAGGAATTTAATCAGGGTGGAAGGATTCCTGTCTGCCAAGTTTTGAGCAGCCAACTTCTCGAAGGTACTGATAAAGGCTTCTCTTAAGCCGGTTGCCTTAAGCGCCTCTTTGTCAGCAGCCCTTTCGTAGCGTCGGCTAAGATAATTCTGAAGTGGCTGCATAATCAGCCCCAACAAAACCAAATATATTAAAACGACAGGAAGAGCGGCTATCTCCCACAAAGAATTAAAGCCAAATAATCCCAGGGCCCTATCGCCTGCGATGAAGAGGAGATAAAAAGAGACTACGGTAAAGAACGAATTGAACAAGATCAGCTTCAAAAAATGCCCTAGGCGATAATGCGCAAACTCATGGGCCAGGATTACCTCGATTTCATCGTAATCGTACTTATCCTTTAAGGTATCGGCTAAAATAACCCTCTTGGTCCTGCCCCATCCGACAAAGGCGGCATTACCCTTTAATGTCTTCTTGCTTAGGTCTATCTCAAAAACATCCAGGATCCCAACCCCCATCTTTTCCGAGAGCTTAACGATCCTGTTTCTTAATTGTTTGTCTTCGAGTTTTTTATATTTAAAGAATAAAGGGATAATAAGAACCGGGGTCAGCTTCGTCAAAACTAAACTAAGGAATATCCAAAATAAAGAAAATACCAGCCACCAGCTATGTAGAAAGTGTTTAAGCGTATAATAGAATACACCCGCAAGTATTAGGGCGATAAGATAAAAGAGTAGGCTCGATTTAGCCTGATCTTTCAGCCAATCTTTTATCTTCTGGTTACTCAGGCCGAACCTATGTTCTAATACAAACGATTGATAGAAATTTAAAGGGAAGTCTAGAAGATAATACGCCAGATACGCTACGATGATATAAACAGGCAGAAGAAGAAAGCTGGCCCGAACTAAACCGGAAAGATGCTTAACCAAAACAGCTGAAAGACCTAAGCCCGTAAACAAAAAAAGCAATGCGACTAAATACCCGGTCTCTATAATAACCAGGGTATATTTAATGCGGCAGTATTGGGAGGTTTTATCCGATGCGCTTGCGCTACCAGAAAAAAACATAGCTTAAGCCTTAGGTTTTTTCTCTAGGGGTAAGATATTGATGAAAGTCCTGAATTTTCCACGGGGGGTCTTTTTTCTAGAAAAATGAATTTTTCCTGAACAGAGGGCATAAATCGTGCCTACGCCTGCGACATTACCGCCAGCCTTGTAAGAGTCCACTCCTCTAGAGAGCACCTGGCCGGTCTTAACAAGCTTGCCCTCGGAAACCTTGATCATTTTATCTTTTTTGGGAGTTGAAAATCCGCCTGTCATTATTCCTCCTTAAATTCTTAGGTTAGAGAAAATATAATACCATACAATCATCAGTCAAGCAACACCTCTTCGTCTTTAGTGGGGATGTACGCATTAAGCCCCCTCTCAGAAAGGGCACCAAATAAAAGCTGCAACTGCTCTTCGTCTCCATGCACCAGGAATATGCGCTTTAACGGCAGGCAGCTATTGATAAACTCAAGCAGGCCGTTTCTATCGGCATGCCCGGAGAAAGAGTTTATTGTCACGACCTCTGCATTAAGTTCATGGTCCAGGCCGAAGATATTGACAATGCGCTTCTTCTCTACGATTCTTCTGCCTAAGGTATCCTTGGCCATATAGCCCACTACCAAAATAGTGTTACGCGAATCCTCGATATTATTTTTTAGATGGTGCAGGATCCTGCCTGATTCGCACATCCCTGAACCGGCGATAATGATCTTGGGGCGCTTATCGTTGTTTAAGGCCTTAGATTCTTCCTGCTCGCGGATAAACTTCAGGTTAAGAAATTCAAAAGGGCTGTAGCCCTGTTTTATCAACCTGCGCGTTTCTGCATTAAGATAGTCCAGGTGGATCTTGAATAAATCGGTTATATCCGTAGCCAATGGGCTATCTACATATATGGGTATAACGGGGATAGCCTTTTCTTTCAGTAATTCGTTAAGAAAATATAGAACTTCCTGCGTGCGCTCCAGGGTAAAAGCAGGGATAAGGATCTTTCCTTTGCGTTCTACAGTGCGGTTTATAGCTTCTTTGAGCCTCTCCTTTGCCTCTTCTATCGGGGCATGAAATCTTCCGCCATAAGTGCTCTCAATGATTAAATAATCCAGACCACGAGGCACAACCGGGTCGTTAAGTAGAGGCAGTTTATTCCTGCCCAGGTCCACGGCATAACCTAAACGAATAGTACGCAAAGAATCTTTTATATCCAGAACAATGATGCTGGAACCCAAAATATGGCCTGCATCATAGAGGGTAACAAAGATATCCTGGGTAACGCAGAAGCGCTCGGCGTAAGAAAGGGCGCGGAAGATCTTAGTTGCGCGCATCGCTTCTTTCTTGGTATAAAGAGGTTTTCTTAAAGGCAGGCCCAGCCTCCTGTTTACTTTATTGACGTATTTGATATCTTCTTCCTGGATCTTGCCCGAATCTTCAAGCATAAGCTTACAGAGGTCTTTAGTAGCAGAGGTGGTATAAATCTTACAACGCAGGCCTTTCTTAATTAGGCTGGGGATATTCCCGCAGTGGTCGATATGCGCGTGGGAAAGTATAAGCGCGTCGACCTTGCGCGGATTATATTGGAAGGTGGTATTGACCCGATAAAATTCATCTCTGCGGCCATGGAAAAGCCCGGCATCAAGCAAGACTTCGGAATTAGCAGTAGAAATAAGATGGCTTGAGCCGGTTACTGTTCTTGTGCCGCCTAAGAATCTTATGTTTACGGACATATGGGTAGGTCTTATAGGCTAGGTTACAAATAGGTTGCGGGAAGAGAACTTTCCATCGGTAGTCAGGTTAACGCCTAAACGCTTAAGCCCGACCTTATCTCCGGGGGTAGGAATATGCGTCATATGCACTTCGCAACCCCGCAGGTCAATCAGCTTCTTCATCGCCAACTCCGCGGTGTGATTAGTCGCTGCGCTTATGGAGAGGGCAATCAGGGTCTCCTCCAAGTCCAAACTCTCGGAATCCGTATCCAGAATGCCCTCTTTTAACTTGGCGATCTGATTTATGATATGCGGCGAAAGCAAGAGTATTTCATCCGGTATATTAGCCAGGACCTTAGCTGCATTTAAGATAAGGCTAGAGGCTGCATGCATAAGCCTGGAATTCTTGCCGGTAATAATACGGCCGTCGTTTAGCTGGATTGCCGCCCCGCAATATATACCTTCATTACCCTTGCCATTAGACTCTGCTTCTTCGGCAGACTTTCTGGCTACCTCAACCACCTGCCGGTCAGCAACCTTGACCCCCAACTCCTCCATTAAAAGCACCACGCGATCAACCGTCTCTTTCTTCTCTATACCCAGTACAAATTCGCTGTTGTAGCGGAAAAACCTGCGGATAAGTTCCTGCCTGGCTGCCTCCTGTACAACTTTATCATCTACTATACCAAAGCCTGCGCGGTTAACGCCCATATCAGTAGGGGAATTATACATAGGCAGGGCCGAGCTCTTATCGAATATCTTTCCTAAAATAAGTTTTAAAATAGGGAAGCTCTCTACGTCGCGATTATAGTTTATTGCGGTCTTGTTATACTTGTTCAGGTGAAAGGGGTCTACCAGATTGAAGTCCTGGATATCCGCGGTTGCTGCCTCATAGGCAACATTGACCGGATGCTTCAATGCCAGGTTCCAGATGGGGAAAGTCTCAAATTTTGCATAACCAGCGTTAACCCCGCGCCTGTGCTCATGGTATAATTGCGAGAGGCATGCGGCAAGCTTCCCGCTGTTGGGGCCGGGCGCAGTTACCACTACAATAGGTTTCTTGGTCTCTATATAATCATTCCTGCCAAAACCTTTTTCACTTACTATGTGGTCTACATCAGCAGGATAACCCTCTATGGGGTAATGCAGGTAGACCTTT
>JBAXNZ010000006.1:0-17203 GCA_037133515.1 bacterium | reverse complement strand
GGGGATAAGTTCCACGCTACCAGATTTTTCCAACCTGCTATTGCGGCATCGTATTCCGGCTACGTAATAACCTCGGCGGGCTGCGGGGCATTTACTTCCTCATTATTGAACTCAATAGGATGAAAGCTATTGCCGCCAGTAGGCATGGTAGGAACGCTTACACCATCCCAATCGCCTGTATCAACAGCTAAGGCTTCAGGAAGGAAGAAATTGGATACTGAATTGGCGAGGCCTTTGAGGAATCCGATAAAACCAGACTGCGACTCAGCCGGTATCTGGACAGAGGTATTCTGCTCAGCCTTAGGCAGAGAGCCGCCGATATCGGTCCTGGCAGCCCAGGTAACCTCAGAGAACAAAAAGACCCCGCAGACTGTCAGGGCCACAACCTTTAACCAAATTTGCTCTCTCCAGTTACTCATCTTTCCTCGCCAATAAAAAACCGGGTTACCTTTAATTCGGTAACCCGGCTATCTTTAGCACCGACGAGAAAATCGAATTGTAAATCCGTGGCTTTCTAAGACCCGTGGCTTTGCGTCCCTGACTTTCGTTCAGGTTTGCCTTTTCGTTAAAGCACTACTTTCTAAATACTTTACTAAACTCTTAATTCCACTTAAAGTATACTCAATTGAAGGGTAAAAGTCAAGCTATAAAACTAACTTTTGTTTCTGTTAACAAGGGTGGCGGGGTTTATCCTGCGGCGCTGGCGCATATAATCGCGCATATACTCTTTGCGCTGCGGGTTATGGGCTCCTTCGTATTCTTTCAGGTATTCTTTGTGCGCAGACTTCCAAAGCCGGCTATAGCGGTATCTGCTCTCCCTCCAGGAAGCATCCTGCTCAAGAGTCTTAAAATAATCCGGATTCTTAAGACGCCAATCCCTTAAGTTCTGGATCTGCCTAGCCTTCTGGCATTCTGACCTAGAACAAACCTGCTGTTTAGGCCGGTATTTATTAGGTTTAAACTCTTTTTGACATATTCTACACAGCATAGCCAAAATATAGCATAAAGATTGAGTTATGTCAAGCAATAAGCTTAGAAGCTTAGGGACGGTTCTGAAGCGCGCTTAAAAGTGTCCCCGGGGGACACTTTTTACCGTAGCTCAGAACCGTCCCTAACCGTATCAACCGTATCATTAAGCATAATTAGCTATTTTATTTAATATGCTTTGGTTTGCTGAATCAAAATGACCAGGGAATGATATTCTCAATAAATAGGTATTTTCAATAAGATTACTGGCTTGATTTCTTCTAGTCTGAGTCAGGGTCAGATCTTAGGGACGGTTCTGAAGACAGTTAAAAAAAATATCAGAACCGTCCCTTTTAACCGTATCAACCGTATCAAAATACTACTTGACAAATCAGAATCTATAGTTTATACTTTTGAATGCCCTAACATACTAGCTTAAAACTTAATCTGGGGCTATTTTTAAGGAGTACAATGTATTTTAAAACCCTAAAGGTTCTTATAGCTCTAATTCTGATTGCCAGTTCCCTGCCTCTAGAGCAAGCCTCTAGCCAGCAGTCACTATTCATAAACCCGGAGTATATGGGTGTTATTCAGCAGAAGATAAATTATTATTCTGTTTATCCCAATGAAGCTAAATTAAAAGGCTGGGAAGGGGTAGTTAAGGTAAAATTCACTCTTGCAGAAGATGGCCGCGTAAAAGATATTGATGTGGCTGAATCATCAGGTTACCCCCTGCTTGATGCAGCAGCTATCTTGGCCATAAAAGATGCCAGTCCCTATCCCTTTCCACAAGACTACCCAGGAGAAGAGGTTGAATTAGTCCTTCCGATTAACTACCGCAGGCCAGTTCCTGCGTCAGAAGAACTAAAGCCAACCCAGGAAAGAATAATTCCCCTAGCTCAAGAAGGGCTACCGGCAGCAAAGGACAAGGAAACCACTATCCAAGAATCCACCTCAGGGCCAAGGTTTAGCATAGAAACTCCTGAGCCAATGCTAGAAAAAACAGCCCAAGAGCCGCAGCCAGACCCCTCGTTCATGCCACAACCTGAAGAGCTAAAATACTTTATAGATTTGGCAGTGCAAAATAATCAACCTACAAAGGTAGCCCAGGAGGAGATCGCCCTGGCAAAACTCAAGGTAACTGAGGCGCAAAGAGGCATTCTGCCTACGGTAAAGCTAATAAATTATTACACCGAGGGCGAGGTATATAAGATTAAGTACGCTGAAAAAGAACTGAAGGCCCAGATTGAGCAGCCTATATATTATAGTGGTAGGCTACAAGACACTATAAGACAGTCTAAGGCAAATTTAGAGATTACTAAGAAAAATTATGACCGCCTGGAGCTGGATGTAATACAGAAGGCTGAGACTGCTTATTATAACTTAGTTGCAGCAAAGATGCATTTAAGGGAGAAGATTACTCTTGCAGAAGAAGCTAACAACATGCTAAGTAAGATAGACAGGCTAGCCAAGGCAGGCATGATCATACCATTAGAGTTGGCCAGCTCTAAATCTTGGTTTAAACAACTGGAGCTGCAGGTCAAAGGGATAGAACAAGAGCTCTTTATGGCAGAACTTACCTTTAAGCAAATAATGAACGTTAGAGAGGCCCCGCAGATAAAGGCCCAGCTATTAGGGGCTAAGAAATTAGACCTGAACTTTGAAAACTGCCTGCAAATAGCCATGCAAAGCCGGCCTGAGGTATATTTAAGCGAGATGCTGGTAAAGTTCAATAGGTACGGTAAAAGAATAGAGCTGGAAAAAGGCGCCTTCAAAACTGACCTGGTAGGTTCTTACGGCCTTTATTCCGGGCATTACGTGACCGAGCCCTGGCTGAACTCCACTAACTGGTATGCCGGTTTTAAAGTAACTAAGCCCTGGGGAGCCAGCACTACTAATGCCTCCCTTACAACCGAAACAGTACAGCCCAAATTCGGTCAAACCTCTTCTACGCAATCTTCAACCATGAGTGGCGAATTCAACCTTTTGGATAACATGAAGTCCGTCGCAGAAAAAAAGAAAGCCGGGATTGACCTGCTGCGCTCTATGGGCGATTTAGACGAAACCCTAAAGACCATTCATTTTGAAGTTCAGGACGCCTTCTTAAAATACGAAAAAGCGATCCTGCAGCTGAATACCGCTGAAGGAGAGATGAATTTTCGAAGGACTGAGGCAGAGATAACCAAGACCAGGGCTATGGTAGGGGAAGGGAGCTATTCCGGGGTTATAGAATCGCTTTATAGCTTCTCCGAAGCACATTCCCGCTATGTCCAGGCCTTAGCTAACTATTATATCTCCCTGGCTAATCTCAAAAAAGCCTGCGGATACGGCCTTCAGATTTAATCAAAAGACCCAAAATAGCCCTTTCCTGCTATAAAACCCTTTGTTAAAAGAAGCAAAAGTCAGATATTTAACCTTGAAAAATCAACAAAAATAGTGTATATTTTAAGTGGAAATTGAAATTTTTTTGCTCTGTTCTTAAATACTTTTATAAACAATTAATAATCCAAAAACGATAAAACCAAACCCGTCGTAAGGCGGGGACGGAAAGCCACGGATCGATTGAGGATTGCATATTTCTATTGCTATCGATAGCCGGGTTGCCGAATGATCAAAGGAGACCCGGCTTTCTTTTTGGAAAGCCAGGAAAACTTATGGACAAAAAAATTAAAATATTACTAGCCTTATTAGTAATCATCCTCTCTGCTACTTCTATCCTTTCAGCCGAAGACTACCCTTCTAGCTTCCTTGGGCCCGGATACCGCGAATACTTAAACGGCAAGATTCAGGATGGCTACTATGTGGATACCTTTGCCAAGCTGGATGTGCGCTTAAAGACCAGGATAGATAAGAGGAACCAGATAGAGGATATCCTAAACAGCTCCTATCGCGCAAGGCCTGAGACCAATTACAGTATTCTTTCCGCTGAGTATGAGAAGATGGAAAACCAGCAGGGAGCCCTGGATACTATTGCTAAGACTGGCCAGGAGCGCGAAAAAGGCGCTGCGGCAAATGGCGAGTTTTATTACATCATCCATGAGGACGGCAAAAAAGAGTTCTTCAGGGACGGCCTGCTCTGGCACATAGAAAACGAACTGATAATTGATCAGTTCGGCAACTCCAGCCGTAAGGACACCTACAATATAAAATACAACGAAAAGCGCCTGATGATAGGCTATGAGTCTACCTCTATAAATGCCTTTGGGGACAGGACTTACAACTCCTTTGAGTGCGAATATACCGCAGATTCCGTATATTACGGGGCAAATGATACCGTAGCCAACAAGCTGATGAGCCGCTACACCATGACAGAGATAGATGCCAGCGGCAAAAAGACAGTAGTCAGCTGGACTGCTGACGGCTATGTAGGCAAGTTCCTCACCGGCTTTAGGGAGGTCGTGGACAGCGAAGTATACGGGCACTCTGAAGTACACCGCTATGATATTATCTATGGCTCTGGAGATCCTAACAAGCCTACTTATTATAAAGAGCACGGCATTAAGAACGGCACAGAATATGATTTAGAAAGAAGCAATATACAATACACTGATCTAGGAGAAGGCCTTAACCCGCTGATGATCAGCTGGCATGAGAAATATACTGATATTGACGGCAACGTAACCGAGAGCGACTATAAGAATGAGTACTCTATTAACGGGACGAGCGCCATACTGCTTAGTACAATAAACAATTATACGCGCACAGATGTGGGAGGCACAATCACCCAAGGCTGGAATAAAGTCCTTTATACCTATGATAAAAATGGCGTGCTGGAATCAGCAATCGGATACGGCGAATATAGCTCCACCGATGTGGACGGCACGACTACCACCGAAGCTACTGTAACCGATACCTATGAAGTTATCCATGGCCACGCAAAGGTAGTTAAGGGCGAAGAATCGCTTTCTATAGAAAGCCTTACCGGAACAACTATCCAGAGCAAAACTCAGAGTTTTATCTACGATCAATGGGGGTTGCACTTACTGGATGCAACAGGCGCTACTGTTGGCTATACAATCGGGCCAGGCGGCGATATAACCTATTTCTACTCAAGAGAAACCTATAGCATCATCTGGGGAGAGGCTAAGATCGTCAATGTCACCAGCTACAGCTACTCCTTCAATATCTATAATGAAAACCCGTTGGGCCTGGGAGAACTTGACTTTGAAGACTTAGAGAACGCCATACTCTTACAGCAATACCAGAATAATGCTGATTCCTATAGTATAAGTACAAAGGCTTTTGAATACGATGATAATGGCCGCTTAAAGAGTATAGTTGGCAATGTAGACAGCTATACCCAGAGTATTACCGGAAGCATCTCTCATACCAATACCCAGACGAATTCTAGCTATGGCTGGGCTGACTTTAACGGAGAGAAATACTATGTCTGTATATCAGAGAGCGTCTCTATAACTTCTGATGGTAGTAGTATCTCAGGAGGCAGTTGGCATAGCGAAAACCCTGAAACTTATACCCTGACATTCCAGGCCTGCGAATATAATGGTAAGGATTACTGGGGGATATCCGAAGGCACAATTATCACTACCAGTTATACTATCAGCGGAAGCGATCAATATAACAATGTATATACGGAAACGGTAACTAAGACCTACGAATACAAATATGGCCAGCCCTGGCTTACCGAATCCAGCTCAGTGAGCGAGACTACTGATACCAAGAATACAAAAGAGCATACCACCACCACCTCTACTACAAGCTATACCTATGGAGAATTTACCCTGGATGGCCATAAATATTACGGGATGCTTTCTTATACATTTACCAGTGAGTCCAAAGGAACTGACAAAGACGGTAAAGACTGGTCGAGCACTGCTGAGACCTACATCATCACCTACCAAGAGTGCGAATACAACGGCCAGAAATACTGGGGAATCCCTGAGGGCACAATCATTACTACTAACTTTACCACCACGAGTGATGGTAAAACTTCTACGGTGACTAATACCTACGAAATAAAGTTCGGACAGCTGATGATGATGAAATCAGTTATAGAAAGAGACAACAAGGCCTCAACCACTATCAACAATTACGGCTGGATTACCTTCCAGGAAAAAGAGTATTATGCCATAGCCTCCCAAGATTATAACCTCGATGGGCATGAATTACATATAGAGCTTGGCGAATATACCCTTAACGATATAACCTATTGGGGCTTAAAAGAAGGGGCTGTAGATGGCCATAGTGGCTGGAAGGTAAAAGTTGGTAGCGTAAGCTTCCAATAAGCCCAGAGTTTTATTTTTTGCCTTGAAGCATAGGAAATTGCGTTCCCTGAGATCCTTCGGCCTATTGGCCGAAGGATCAAGAAAAACCTTTCACTATAATAAAAGCATTAAGTAGATTTTTCTTGACTTTTTGACGATAGCTGATATAGTTTTATTGTATAGAATACTATAATTATTATTTAAAGATAGGGATTGGTAAAACATAAGGGGGTAAGCCCGCCTTTTTATTAAAGGAAGGGTGGACCCCTATTTTTTTTAAAGGCATACTCTATGGCTTTAGCTAAATTCTCGGTAAACCACCCGGTTGCCACCCTAATGGTCTTCTTGGCAGTAATCCTTTTAGGGGCCATCTCCTGGGTACAGCTACCGCAGGAGCTCTTCCCTCCTATCACCTATCCTCAGATAACCGTAGTTACTGCTTATGAAAACGCTGCCCCTGAAGAAATAGAAAGCCTCATCACCAAAATCATAGAAGAAGCAGTAGGCACGGTAAATAACGTCAAAAGGATAAGCTCTGTCTCCAAGGAAGGGCTCTCCCTAGTTATGGTAGAGTTCAGCTGGGGGACAAATATGGACTTTGCCGCCCTAAACGTGCGCGAGAAGATAGACCTGATCAAGGAGCGCCTGCCGCGCGAGTCTCAGGAACCTATCGTCATGAAATATAACCCCTTTGACCTTCCAATAATGAATTTGGCAGTAACCGGACCACTCTCTGCGCTTGAATTACGCGAGCTCTCCCGCAAATATGTCAAAGACGCCATTGAAAAGGTAGAAGGCGTTGCTTCTGCAACTATAAGCGGCGGCGACGAACGGGAGATTCTGGTTGAGATCGACCAGGCACGTTTACGCGCTTCGCAGGTCTCCATAGTCTCCATAGTAGATACGTTAAAGGCCACAAATATCAACTACCCTGCAGGAACTATAAAACAGACCTTCTTAGAATATCTGGTCAGGACTATGGGTGAGTATCAAAAAATAGATGAGATCCAAGACACCCCCACCGCCCTGGAGTTGCCTGACGACGAAGCAAAGACTGAACAGGAGAAGAAGAAGCAAGAACAACTGAAGAGCAGGCGCTTGGTCTATTTAAAGGATATCGGCCGCGTAAAAGATAGTATTAAAGAAAAAACCAGCATCTCCCGCTATAACGGCAAAGAAAGCGTCTCTGTAGTGGTCAGAAAACAATCCGGCACTAATTCCCTTAAGGTGGCAAAAGGAATAAAAAAAGAAGTTAAAAGATTGCTTTCAGAAAAACTCCCCAGGGGGATCAAGATAGAGGTAACCTACGACCAATCAAAGTTTATCCAGGAGGCCTTGGGGAATGTGCGCGATGCAGGCCTCCAGGGCGGCATATTATCTTTTATCGTCTTGTTTATCTTCTTGTGGGAGATATCATCCTCACTTATCATTACTTCAGCCATACCCATCTGCGTTACTGCCACAGTAATCCTCATGTATTTTACGAACATTAACCTGAATATGATGTCCCTGGGCGGCCTGGCAATGGGAGTGGGCATGGTAGTTGATAACGCAAACGTAGTTATCGAGAATATCTTCCGTTACAGGCAGCAGGAGAAAAAGCCCTTAAAAGAAGCTATTGTTCTGGGGACGGAGGAGATGGTCTCTCCTATCGTAGGCTCTACCCTCACCAGTATCGCGGTATTTTTACCTTTTGCCTTTGTAGTGGGTATTGCCGGCCAGATTTTTAAACAGCTCTCCTTTACTATCACCTTTTCCCTACTAGCATCAATAGTAGTGGCTATATCGCTGGTGCCGGTACTCATGGCCTTCTCACGCGAACAGACACGCCGGCTTCCGGGTTATTTTATCGCCGAGAAGATAAACGAGGTGATCCTGCGGGATGAAAAGACGCATAGCCATGAAGTCTCTTTTGGAAAATTTGTGGTATTTATGCTGGACAGAAAATTTAAAGTCATCGGGGTTGTGTTATTGCTCTTTCTGCTAAGCCTGCTTATACTTTTTACTACCGAAAAACAATTCCTTCCTAAGGTGGACCAGAGACAATTTATTATCAAGATAGACCTTAACCCTGGAAGCCGGCTTGAGGTAACTGACGGCGTCGTTAAAAAGGTCGAGAAACTCCTGCTTGGCATACCTGATACCAAAGGGGTAACAGTGAATATCGGCTCAAACGAGCAGAAGGCCTCTGCCGAGGAGACTGTGATCCAGACTTTGGGGGCTCATCAGGCCCAGATTATGGTGAGCTTAAAGAAAAGGTCTAAGAAGCTTGGCGCCACGCACTCTACCGATGAAATCATACAATACCTGAAAAACAACCTTGAGAAAAAAGAACTGGAGGGCGCCATATTAGAATATATTGCCCAAGAGACTTCTTTCGGTACTGCGCTTGAACAGGGAGCGCCTATTGCTATTGAAATAAAAGGCCCTGACCTTGGCCAGCTGGTAGATATTGCCTCAACAATCCAGTCCCAGATGAAAAAAATACCCGGGGTATACGGAGTAAAAAGCAGCATGTCCCCTCCCAGCCCAGAGACTAAACTTAATATACTTAAAGATAAGGCTTCGCTATACGGACTATCCGTGCGCGATATCGCTATCACCTCCCAAGTAGCCCTAAGAGGTTATGTGGCTACTAAATTTAAAGAGAAACAGTTACAGGAAGACGTAGATATCAGGATCAGGCTTCGCCAGGAAGACAGAAGCGACCTGGGTAACCTAAGAAGGCTTTTAATACGCTCTCCTCTAGGCATGGATATCTCTATGTCTGATGTAGCTTATTTAACTAGAGGCTCAGGCCCAACCGAAATCAAGCGTGTAGACCAGCAAAGAAGCATAGTGGTTACAGCCAACGTCTATAAACGCAGACTCGGGCCGATAATCTCCGATATCGGGATAATAAGTCGTAACTTAAAATATAAACTGACCAAAGACTATTCCATAACCTTATCCGGTGAGCAACAAAGAATGCAAGAGTCTTTTAAAAGCCTGGCCTTTGCTTTAATCTTTGCCTTTACTCTCGTATATATGATTATGGCGGGTGAATTCGAATCACTCTGGCAGCCTTTTTTAATTATGTTCACTGTGCCCCTCTCGCTCATAGGTGTAGCTTTCTCTCTATTTATTACCCACACGCCCTTAAGCGTAGTGGCATATCTAGGTATCATTATGTTAGGCGGCATAGCTGTAAATAACGGCATTGTCTTGATAGAATTTATCAATCAGCTCAGAAGAGAAGGGTATACCCCTTATGATGCAGTGCTTAAGGCAAGCAAGGTACGCTTAAGGCCTATACTCATGACTTCGCTAACCACTATCTTGGGCCTTCTGCCTTTAGCTTTAGGTATGGGTGAGGGCACAGAATTACAAGCGCCCCTAGCCTTAACAGTTATGGGTGGCTTAACCTCATCAACCTTTTTAACCCTGGTTTTTATCCCTGCCTTATACCTGATTATAGTAGAGCGTTTTGGCTGGGGACAAGTATTAATAGAAACTGAACCCCTGCCCCAAGAAGAAGTCCTCTTGCCGGAGCCGCTCTTTAAAAAAGAGCCAAACCCTAAACAAGAGCTGCCACCTGCGCCGATAGCTCAACCAGTAGCTAAGGTACAGCTGCCTGCTATTGTGCCAAAGACTGCTGCTCAACTAGAAACAATATTGAATCCGAGGCAAAAAGAGGTTTTGGAAAAATTAAAGACTGTAAAAAGAATTACCCGTAAAGAATACGCCCAGCTTTTTAAGATTTCTATACCTACTGCAGCGCGCGACCTAAAGGAATTAGTAGATAAAGGACTACTTGCCCCTCAAGGACCGCTAGGCCCTGGCAGATGGTATGAAATAAAAGAGGTAAAAGCATGAGCCTCACCGGCATATCAGTAAGAAGGCCTACGGCTGTTTCTATGTTTTTTGTAGGCATAGTCTTAACCGGAATTATTGCCTTCCGCATGCTTCCGGTTGAGATGATGCCCAATATCAGCTTCGGAAACATCACCATTAACATTGATGTGCGCGGAGGGATACCTGCCGTAGAAGTAGAGAAACGCATTGCCCAGCCGGTCGAAGAAGCCGTTGGCTCGGTAACCCACCTGAAGAATATCCTTTCCATATCTAAAGAGGGTAACGCTACTATAATCCTTGAGTTTGAGCCCGGGACTAATATGGAATTTGCAGCCCTTGAGGTACGGGAGAAATTTAACCGTATACGCAACAAACTCCCTCCAGAAATAGAAAAGCCGGTAATCGCCAAATACGAATATATGGATGTGCCGGTAATGATTCTGGCGGTAACCAGCTTAGTCCGTACCCCAGAAGATTTACGTAAGACCGTAGATGATATAATAAAAGACCGCATACAAAGGATAGAAGGCGTTGCCCGCGCTGAGGTAGCCGGAGGCAGGGAAGGAAAGGTCATTGTGGAGATAGATGAACGCAAACTCCAGGCCTATGCCCTTTCTATAAACCGGGTAGTAGATACCATCAATGCCAATAATGCCAACCTCCTGGCGGGGGAGGTAAAAAGAGCTAAAGACAAATTCCTTATCCGCACCATCGGAGAATTTAAAACCCTGCAGGATATCGCAGAGCTTCCCATAGCTACCACTAAAGAAGGCTCGGTAATCAGGCTTAAGGATGTCTCCCAAGTAAAAGACTCATACCTGGATCCGGTTGCCTTTGCCAGGCTCAATGCCCAGCCTGTAGTTTCTATCTACGTACAGAAAGAGTCCAATGCCAATACCGTAAGGATAGCTAAGGATATCTTTAAGGAGCTAAAACTTATTGAGCCCTTACTTGAAAAGGATGTAAAAATAATAGTAACCTCTAACCAGGCTGAATCAATAGAACAGGCAGTAGACCAGGTCAAGTCATCACTCAACGTAGGAGGCCTTTTTGCTTTTTTAGTGCTCTTTTTATTCTTAAGGCAGATTACCACTAATATCATTATCTCCTCCTGCATACCTATTTCAGTGTTACTGACCTTCACGCTTATGTTTTTTAGCAATCTAACAGTAAACATCATGACTCTAAGCGGCCTGGCGCTGGGAGTGGGGATGCTTGTAGATAATGCCATCGTAGTTTTGGATAATATTTTAAAAGAACGCGATAAACTAACGAATGACCCAGAAAGATTAAAAGTCGCCGCCAATCATCTAAGAGAGACCGCAAAAGAAATTACCATCACCGCAGCCGATGAGATGTTTCTGGCCATTACTGCCTCTACTGCCACTACAATTATTGTCTTTCTGCCGCTTATATTTATTAACCAGGAGATCAGGATGCTTTATAGCGGGATAGCCTTAACTATCACTTATTCCCTGATAGCCTCGCTCCTGACTGCTCTTACCCTAGTACCCATGCTATCGGCGCGACTACTCTTTAAGATAAAGCCTAAGCCAGAACAGCCGCTTACGGAGGCTGCCCCGGAAGAGCCGGTCAAAAAAAGGTTCAATTTACCGGAGTTCTTCCAAAATTTATACAAAACAACCGTCTCTATATGCCTGGTTTTGCGCTATATCATCATAATACTGACAGTAGTAGTGTTAGTGCGCGTGCTGCAGGAAACAAAGAAAATGGAAAAAGAGTTCATCGGTATCGCAGAGCAGAATAAGTTCACCGTACATGTTGAAATGCCCACTGGAACAAGGATCGAGGTATCGGATAAGGTAGTGGCTAAAGTAGAAGGCCTTATCTCAAGGCTCCCTGAAGTAAAGACTGCCTCGGCAAAAGTTGAGCCCTGGTCCAGCCAAATCTATGTTGAGCTATTCCCCTTAAATAAAAGAAAAAAAACTACTACCCAGATTATGGATGAGCTAAGGCCCATAACGGATAAGCTTGAGCCGGCCTTTATTTATTATGAAGAGCCGGAAGAGGTCGGTACAAAAGAGATCCTTATCGAATTATACGGATATGATTATGAGGTCTTAAAAAAACTGGCGATGCAGGTTGCGCAACGCATACAGACAATACCTAAGTTTACGGATACCAAAATCAGGATGCGCGAAGGCCGGCCTGAGATGCATATGGTCATCAATAAAAGGCAAGCGGCAATGTTCGGTCTTACTACTGAAGGTATTGCCTTAGCCATACACACCCATATGCGCGGGCTCGTCGCTACGCGCTTTCGCGGAAACAGGACCAGCGAGCCTCTTCTAAGGGTAAAAGAGGAGCCCGGGGTCAGCCAAAGGGCACCTTCTTTTTCTTATACCGAAGAAGAGGCAACGCTTGAAGAAAGCCTGAAAGAACTCGATAGGCTGACTACGGATACGGTCCCTTCTGCGCAGGTCAAAGAGACAGAGACTATTGTGCGTCTTGAGGAGAGCTTCCGCCGCACTTTTGATGATATGCGCAGAATCAGCCTGGTTACGCCCGAAGGTAAGCAGATCTATCTTTCCCAGGTAGCCGCATTTAAGTTTGAATACGGCCCTAGTGAAATATGGAGAAAAAACAAATCGCGTATGGTACAGGTAAGCGCAAATACAGGAGGCCAGGCCCTGGGCACGGCAGCAGACCTTGTTAAACAGGTATTGGCCAAATTTAAATTCCCCAGGGATTATTTTTGGGAAATAGGCGGCAATTATGATAAAATGATCCGTAACCAAAAAGAGCTTACCCTGGCCTTGATACTAAGCCTGATACTGGTCTATATGATACTAGCCGGGCTATTTGAGTCAATAACCCAGCCTTTTATTATATTGGCTACAGTGCCTCTGGGCGCCATAGGAGCGATTATCGCGCTACGCTATACCAATAAGCCTGTAGGTATTGGTGTATTAATCGGAGCGATAATGCTGGGAGGGATCGTAGTTAATAACGCCATCGTGCTTGTAGACAGAATTAATTTCTTAAGGCATAAGCTTAGCTTTAGCAATGTGCGTGACGTAATCATCGTTGCCTCTTATGATAGATTAAGGCCGATTATGATGACCTCGCTTACCACCATACTCGGGCTCATCCCGCTTGCCCTGGATAAAAGCGAGTCTTCCAGCCTCTGGTCTCCTTTGGCAATTACTGTTATCGGCGGGATGACCTTGTCCACGTTTCTGACCTTGTTTATTATACCCTGTGTGTATATGGTATTCAGGGATTTAAGATTGGTAAGAAAATAGGGAGGTAATATGAAGTTAAATTTTAAGATAAAACCACAATGGTTAATCGGGGCCTTTTTGCTATTCTGGATCGCCTTTATCGCCTGGGGGATGATAAAGACCAGCCTCAAGTTAACCAAAGAAAAGGCCCTGCCTGCTATAGGCACCAAGCTCATAACTCCCCCTGGCTTTCCGAAAGCGGAAAAAGGCGCCCTAAAACAGGATGAAATAAGCACAACAGAAACGCAGACTATCACCTCCGGCGGAGAAGAACAGAGACTCTCTTTAGTTAGGGTATTTAAAGTAAAGCCGGTGCATTTCCAGGACCTTCTTCCGGTCATGGGCTCAGTCAAAGGCAAGACTGAGATCAACCTGAAATTTGAAATTAACGGAGTAATCAATAAGATAAGCTTCCGCGAGGGAGAAAAGATAAAAAAGGGGGACCTTATCGCCTCCATAGACCCTAAAGACGCGCAATTAAGGGCCAAGTACGCATCGGATAAATTCAATTCAGCGCAGGCAGGTTATAAATCTATACAGAAAAAGCTCGAGATACAGCGCCAGCTATTTGAAGCCGGGGCTATTATTAAAAGCAAGCTTGAGGAGGCGGAGTTAGAAACAGAAAGCGCAAGGTATCAGCTGGAACAAAGTAGAAGCGAGATGGACCTGGCGGAAAATGAATTAAGAAAAGCCAACCTTTATGCCATTAAGGACGGAGTGATGGGGCCGCGCGAAGCAGAAGAAGGAGAATTTGTCACGCCTCAGGATAAGCTTGGCTCGATGTTTGAAATCAATGAAGTTTTTATAGAAGCAGGGGTTGTGGAGAGGGATATAGAAAAGATAAAGTTGGGCCAAACAGCCAGGGTTTTTGTTGACGCCTATCCAAGCGTTGTCTTTAACGGCTCTCTGGATTATATCTTTCCGGTCATAGAAGGAAAGAGCCGCACCCTTACCGTCAAAATAAGAGTGCGTAATCCGGAAAGCCTGCTCCTGCCGGGGATGTTTAGCCGCGCAGAGATTTCTATCGCTGATCTAGAAGATGCCCTGATGGTCCCCATCACCTGTCTGATTAATAAAGGTGGAATAATTTACGCCCCTATTATACCCGCCCAATCGTTGCTTAAAAAAGAGGAAGATGAAAATCCTGTCGGAGTTGTACAGATACGTAAGGTAACCATAGGTTATAAGACGAGCGATTACGCAGAGATCAAGGCAGGAGCAAGCGCCGCAGACTTAGTGGTCTTAGAAGTGCAGGGTGAGGGAGAGTTTAAAGATAACGCCCGGGTAAAGGTGGTCGGAATAGAGGAGATGAGCCTCTAATCTGGTAGCCCCAACCGTGCATTTGTAATAGCCCCAACCAGGTCCTCCTACGGAGGACCGGTTGGTAACATGTTATAGCCCCAACCGGATTTTTAATGAACAGATGTTTTATGGAGTCCAAAGGACGACATAAAACATAGTCCGCCATACTTATGGCGGACGCCTGTGAATTAATCCCACCCTCGTCTTAATACCTAGGGTGGGAGAACCGGTGCATAGGCTATAGCCCCAACCGGATTTGAACCGGTGTTTAATGGCTGAGAACCATTCGTCCTAGACCAGGCTAGACGATGGGGCCGTAATTTACTGTTTAAACCTGTTTTATTCTAATTTAATAATGTATTTAAGTCAACCAATTTATTTTACCTGCCTGCGACCAGAAACATTCATATTGAATTGCCAAAACAAATAGTGTATATTACTGCTGAATATAGTAAAATGCGCATTTTTTATCTCTTTACAAGGGCATGCATATAAGCGTAGGCTTAAGCATAGAAAAAGATCCCGCTGCGGCAGCAAAAGAGGCAGCAAGGCTTGCCGTAAGCAATATGCATGCTGAAAAAGCAGACCTGGCAATCGTCTTTAGTTCTATAGACCTGGCCTATCCGGTTACCTTAAAGATACTGAGCGCCTCCCTGACACGCACACCCATAATAGGCGCAAGCGGTGCAGCGATTATTACCAACCAAGGCGTCTTCAAACACGGCCTGGCAGTGATGCTACTTAGCTTTCCTGCCGGGGTATCTTTAAACACAGCCTATATAAAAGATATAAAAGCCAAGACCTCTTTAAATGCCGGCAGGGAATTGGGCAATAAGCTCCTTTCCGGATTTAGGGATATGCGCAGAGTCATAAGCGTCATTTTTTCAGACGGATTAATGGATGATGGCTCAAACTTTATCTACGGCCTCCAGGAAAGGCTAGGCAAGAGCTTCCCCTTGGCGGGTGCTTCTGCATCAGATAATATGCGTTTTGTAAGGACTTATACCTTCTTTAATCAGGAGATATTTAGCGACGGCTCAAGCGGAATGATCTTGGGAGGTAGATTAAACTTTGGCTTAGGAATCAAGCACGGCTGGAATGCCCTGGGTAAGCCCCGTATAGTCACTAAGGCAGCGGGTAATATATTACATGAAATAGATGGCCGGCCGGCTGTCAAGATTTACGAAGAATATCTTAATCGTAATATTCTTGAATTAAAGAAAGAACTGAGGCGCATCTCCATACTTTATCCGATAGGGATATATCTTCCAGGCGAAAAAGAATATCTATTAAGGAATATCCTATCTATAGAAGACAACGGATCCATGCGCTTACATGGCAACATCACGGAAGGCAGCTCTATTCGGCTCATGATCGGGACAAAGGAATCTTGTTTGAAGGCCACCCTAGAGGCTACAAAAGAGGCAAAAAAAGCGCTCTATGGACAGATAGCCCCCTTAGAAAAAAAGCAGCAGCGTAACTTTGCCCTAGTATTTAATTCAACTTCGCGTTATATGCTGCTTAAAAAAGATTCGGATAAAGAAGTAGATATTATCAAGGAAGGACTGGGAGAAGAAACCCCTTTCATCGGCCTCTACACTTACGGTGAACAGGCTCCGCTACAGGCAGTAAGCTACCAAGGCCAGGCATATTTTCATAACCAGACCATAGCCATATTAGCTTTTGGAGGTTAAAAAATATGGATAACCCCGAGGTAATACTCAATACGATTATGGGCTTACTTAAAATCATAAACATACTGGCCATTGCCGGAATGGCTATCGGGCTGTTCTTTACTATAAATAAATCCAAAGAGTTGCAGAAAAAAACGGATAAATTAACCAGTTCGTTAGAAGAGATGGACGGACAGGCCAAGCTTATCGTGCGCACAGATATGGAGCTCAACAAAACCCAGGAGGAGCTGGATAAAAAGATCTCCGGGCTCTATGCCCTGCAAAGACTCTCCCGTTCTTTAAGCACAACCTTAGAGGAAGGCCAGATATTCCGCAGGATCACCGCCTCTTATTTGGAAGAGCTGGGTTTTGAAAAAGCCTGCATATTGCTCTGGCATGAAAAAGAAGGCAAGTTTATCATTCATCTAAGTATAGGCTACCTTGAGGACGAAGGGCATATCATTAAGTCATTTGTAGATTCAGAACAGGATAAATACCTAGAGCTAATAAAAAAAGAAAAGGCTATCTCTTCTACTACGCTACAGCAAGATTGCCAAATAGATAAAAATAAACTAATCCATGTCTTCAAAGTCAATTCTTTTGTCATCTCTCCTATCCTGCCCAAGGAAGGTAAAAAGGGATTCTTGTTCGTGGGAACGGATAATCTAGATGTAGCAGTCACCGAAGGAGATGAAGAACTTATTACTATTCTCACCAACCAAGTAGGGCAGGCTATAGAAAACGCCCGCCTATTCGAAACTACCTGGAAGGCACAGCAGGAGCTTGAGAAAAAAGTAGAAGAGAGAACCCATGAGTTAACCCTGGCCTTTGAGGAAGTCAAAAAGGTCAGTAAGCGAAAAACCGACTTCATCTCAAGCGTCTCGCACGAATTAAGGACCCCGCTTACTTCTATCAAGGGGGATGCAGCCATACTATTAGAGGAATAGCTAGGGAAACT
>JBAXNZ010000005.1:0-17889 GCA_037133515.1 bacterium | reverse complement strand
GGCTGGTCCCGCTGCGCAGGACTGCGCCTGATATAAGTAAAGTGGCGGCGGCTGGTCCCGCTGCGCAGGACTGCGCCTGATATAAGTAAAGTGGCGGCGGCTGGATTTAAACCAGCGGCATATCGGGTATGAGCCGACTACTCTATCGGGCTGAGTTACGCCGCCATAATCTACTTATCAATGAATAATGTCGATATTACTACTAAGGTCCTTCGCTTCGCTCAGGATTAATGCGCCAGATATTTATAGCAAGGCGCATTAAGTATGAGCCGACTACTCTATCGAGCTGAGTTACGCCGCCATAATCTACTTATCAAAGAAAAAGGGGAACGTCCCCTTTTCCATATTACCAAAAAATTGCTAAAAATCAAGCTAACAGTCCGAGTTTAGCTGTGTATTTTTATAGTAAGCTTAAAAGGATATCCTACCCTCATATTAGTAAAAGGTAAAAGCTCAACAAACTCTACTTTACCACGCGCCTGGACCTCTTTTATTCCTTCGCTGGCAGTCCAATCAACCTGGCCGTAGAGCCCCCAACTGATCCAATATTTATTATTATCTACAGTAATCTCTTTATATTCGGGAAGCTTACCTATTTTATCCAATAACAGGTCAGTCTCAAGCGAATTAATCTTCTCCATCTCCTGCTGCACTAAATTAGAGGCCTGCGACGATTTGGTCACATACTGATAACCAAGCCAGGCTATCCAAAGCGCTAAAACTATTACGACAATCTTCATAATTTAAATATCCTCCTAAAGAAAAGTATGTAGCCTACGGCAAGGGCATTTAAAGAGGCAAGTAGTACCACTGCAGCGGCGATATCTTTGACTAATTTTATCAGCGTGTGGTACTTATTGGTAACCATATCAATCATCATTTCAATCGCCGTATTAAAGATCTCCGCCATAAATACCAGGGTGATGGTGATACACAGAGCCACCAGCTCAATGCCCTTTAGCTGATAATGCAGGCCAAGCAGGAATGCCAGAATGCCCAACATAAATATGATGCGCATATTACGGTGATAGACAAAAAGGTAACCTATCCCGGTTATTGCAAGCTTAAGGCTCTGGCGAAAACCGCGAAAACGGAAGATATGCCGCAGGATTTTTATGCGCCTTATCATTGCCTACTTCTTTCTATATGCGTCCAGGTAAGAATCGCAGTATATATTTTTATTCATTATTAAATCCGAGGTGATCGCTGCGTCCATCAGTTCTTGATCCAAAGGATCAAGTATGGCTGCATCAAGGCCAAAGGCAGCTGCCATAGTCAAAAATGTTCTATTTATTAGGCTACGCACGCAAGTCCCCTGCGAGACATTGCTTAAACCTACGATGCTCCGAGGCGCAGGGTCTGAGATAATTTTGAACTCGCGTATCGCCTCCAGGATTTCACACATCTGCGCCTGGGCCACATTCACCGGCATAACTATGGGGTCGAGGTAAAGGTCCTCTCTTGGAAAGCCTGCATCGCTACAGTTAGCAACAATCGCAGCTGCCAGCTCAAGGCGCTGGTCTTTATTCTGCGGTATGCCTTTTGAGCTGATGGTCAGGCCAATAAGTTTGGCATTATATTTCTTTGCCAGAGGGACTAAAATCTCAAGTTTCTCTGGATCAGCAGTAGTAGAATTGATGATTGCCCTAGCTTTTAACACTTTCAGGCCTGATTCAATCACTGCGGGCTTGCTAGAATCTAATGCCAATGGCTTATCTGTTACTTCCTGTATCGCATTGATGAGCCATTGGATATCAGAAACAGGGTCGCGCGAAACAGGACCGCAGTTTATATCTAAGGCATCTGCGCCTGCCTTAACCTGTTCAAGGGCGCATTTTTGTATAACAGCTTTATCCTTATCCTTTATGGCGCGGCCTATGTTTTTATACATCCCGTTAATCAATTCTCCGATTATAAACATTTTAGTCTCCCATTAAACTATTGATATATTTTTCAATCTTTTCTATAGCCTTAGGGTGGCGCATCACTAAAATATCCGCGCCTGCCTGGATAAGGGCGGTAGCGGTAATTGCCTCCCAGAGTATTCCGCGTTCAGCCTCAAGCCCCCAGCCGGGGAATTCAGAGGCCGGGGCCTTAGCCTCTTTTGCCCTCCAGGATTCCTGGCCTACAAAACAGATAAAAGGAGAAGACATCATCCTGTCTCCTGCTAAGGCAGCCAGGCGCGCCCTCTCCATGATGGAATAGGCGTATTCCAGTCCATACCCCAATGAGCCGATAGTAGGATTGATTACGATACGCTCTAATGCCAGGCCCATATCAGATATTAATATATTAAGCTGCTTGGCGATATTGATATCAATAGGCGACTCAGCGATAATATTATGCCCGTCAGCTAATGCCGCAGCTACCAGGGTCTTGTAATTATCCTGCATGGCTGAACCTACCAGGCAGCGCTCACCGCGGGCTGCCTCGCAACAAGCAGGCAAGACCAGGTTATCCTTTGTGTCATCTCCGCATCCCATTATAATCAAAGGCACGCCGACCTTCTTTAGTAAGTCACGGATAAAACCTGCCTCCTGCTGCGGCGTTCTATCCCCAAAATCAGGATGCGCAGCCATAAGCCGCACGCAAAGACTTTTAGCCCCGTAATCTGTTACGCATTTTTGCGCCCAGCTCAAAGGATCTTTAATTATATCCTGATAAGGCTTGAATAATTCCTGCGGCCAATCAACCGGCGCAATATCCCAGACCTCAAAAGCGATCTGCGGCCTGTGCGGAATCTGCCCTTCGGCGAATAAATAGGGGGGCGTTTTCTGCCCGCCTACTTTTAGCACTGCCGAACGCGTCCCTCCCTCTTCTTTACTAGCGCCTATGCTCACAGTAGAAACCGCGCCTGACCATTTTTCTAAGCTCAACTCCATATCTTTTCTCCTATTCTTTCTAGCGCCTTTATACTTTTAGCATTTTTATCCAGATCTAAAAGAGAACTACCCTCAAAACTTATTTCTGTGATTTTTTTATCTTGAGGTATGCTGCCTATATAATCTAAGTCCAGCTCTTTTATTTTTTCTCTCTCAATAGCCTTATCCAGGCGATTGATAAGCAATAGTTTCTTGCCAGTCTTAATCTCCAGGTCTGCGACCAGCTCCGAGATCCTCTTCACTGCTTTTAAACCCACAGGCGTAGCATCGGAAATTGCCAATAATACATCTGCCTGGCGCGTAGTCCTGCGCGAGAGATGCTCTAAGCCAGCCTCATTATCAATCACGATATAATCGTAATCTTTAATAAGCTTGCTCATTACGTTTCTTAATACGTTATTTACATAGCAATAACAACCGGGCCCCTCGGGCTTACCCATAGTCAGAAGGTCAAAACCATCGGACTCCTGGATAGCCTTATGGATCTCGTATTCAATATAGCGGTCTTTAGGCATGCTCACGGGGATCTTCTCTGGGCGCTCGCCCACATCATCCAGTATTTTACCTATGGTAGCCTCTGCCTGAAGGCCAAGGGCCTCTGCCAGGTTGCTATTAGGATCTGCATCAACTACCAGGAGAGATCCTTTTTTTGCCTCTTTTAGCATCTTCACCAGAAGCGCTGCTATAGTAGTCTTTCCTGTGCCGCCTTTTCCGGCAATTGCAATAGTAAAACCCATTATATTCTAAGGCTAGGGAAAAGTCTAAGGTCAGTATGCGGAAAAAACAAAGCTGCCATATACTCATCCATGTAGCTTGGCTCAACGGAAAGCTCAAAATAAGTTATGGTTCTGGCAATCTCATCCGCCTTCTTCATCGCTTCGTAGGATAATAATACCTGCCTGCTGCCTGCCAGGGAGCTATTGCCTATAAATAAAAACTTTGATCTCTCTAAATCAGGCAATAAGCCGATACTTATAGCATTCTCTATATCCAGATAAGCGCCAAAACCTCCGGCTATAAAAACTTTCTTAAGTTGGTTAAAATTAAGCCCCATGTGCCTAAGTAGTACCGAAGTTGCGGAGTATATAGCAGCCTTGGCGCGCTTTAAGTTCTCAATATCCGGCTCAGTAATAACAATATCAGCGCCCTTTAGAGATTGATCTTTAAAAGCTACTATGAACTCCCTGCCCAGCTCTCCTTCTCGGATGCGCTTATTTTTTATAGTTTTTATCTTTCCGTTTTTATCCAGGATCCCTGCCAAAAGAAGCTGCGCAATAAGGTCTATATATCCTGAGCCGCAGATCCCTAAGGATTTTACCTCACCGATTACGCTATAGCTAACTTCCAGGCTCTCCGGTTTAATCCTTACCTTCTGTATTGCCCCTTTTGCGGCGCGCATACCGCAACTAACCCCGCTACCTTCAAAAGCAGGGCCAGCTGAAGCAGCAGCAGATATCAGGAACTCCTTGCTCCCCAGCACAACTTCTCCGTTTGTGCCTATATCTATAAGCAGGCTTAATTCTTCTTCCTGGTATAATCCGCAGGAGAGCACTCCAGCAGTAACATCTCCTCCTACGTAGCTAGCTACTCCCGGCACGCAGGCAAGTAGCCCCCTAGGATTTATCCTTAACTCTGCTTCAGCAGCGCGCAATACCGGCGCAAAATTAAATACCGGTGCATAAGGCTCTCTACGAATATAGCTGGGGTCAACGCGTAGCAGCAAATGAATCATGGTGGTATTACCGGCGCAGACCACGCAAGTCACATCGTTTAAATCTACTGCGTGCTCTTTAATCAATTCCTGAGTCATCTCATTCATATCATCTGTAACTGCCTGGTGTAATTGCTCCAGGCCATCCTCTTCTTTGGCATAGATGATACGCGTAATCACATCGCTGCCAAAGGCTGCCTGTTTATTATAGGTAGCCGTAGTACCCAGGACCTTTTTAGTATTTAAATCTACCAGCTGCGCTGAAACCGTAGTGGTACCGATATCAAAGCAGAGCCCGAAATTCTTAAGCGAGGTATCTCCTGGTTCAACCAGCACTATCTCAACATTATCGTTTCTATTGCCCAGGGTAACCGTGACCTTCCAGTCTGAATCATGCAGCAGCTCACCTAGCCCTCTTATGTTGCCCAGGCCTGTTTGCATAATCGGCAGGTTCTTGACCTCCCGTATGCGGCGGTAGAGCCTCTCCAAATCGCTGATTTTATCTTCCAGATTAGGCGCAGGTAGTTCCAGGTAAAGCTTAGTGGCTAAAGGAGAGTGCACGAATATATCCGCGCCTGGCGGTAATCCCTGCAAATCCAGCTCTTCGGGCGCGGAGTAATCTTTTTGCAGGCGCTTATTTATCTCTTCCTGAGTCAGCCCCTCCAAATTCAATCTTGACTCAGCAGGAATTTCTACCTCCAGGTCGCTTTGCACAAAGGTAGCGCAGGCAAGATGCACCCCGCGCTTTTTTTCATCAGCGGTAATTCTTCCTGCAGACTGAGATATAACTTTACCGCTCTTTAAAATCACCTTGCACCTGCCGCAGACACCATCCCCTCCGCAGCTTGAATTAATATAGGCTCCGGCAGAGATAGCAGCAGAGAGTATAGACCTATCTTTCTCCACCTCTACTGTTTTATTATCAGGATAAAAAGTGACTTTAAACTTATTCATAATTTATTACAAGTTTTTCAGGAACGAAGGCAGGCCTGCCGCCTCTTTTGGCCCGACTAAAACCTTCCAGCCTGAACTCTCCTCTAAGTCTCCGCTCATCACCGCAACATAACCGGGTATAATCAAGTTATTATGTTTTACCGTATCCCTGACCCCGGATTTATTTATTGCCGCCAAGATCTTATCCGGCGTAAACTTCTCAGCTGCCCAGGCAGTCAATACAGACATCCCTTCGGTATCCACGCTTAATATATAGGAAGGCACTTTGCTTGCCTCTACTTCTCCTAAGACAGTATAGTAAGTAAGCGAGAAGTTCGTGGTCACCATAACCGGCGACTTTGCATCTACCTGGCCTACGCTATACAATTTCGGTTCTATCTGCAAGGGCTTCTGAGGGTCAGTATAAATATTTTGCCTTAGGGTCAATAGCGAAAATGCCTCCGGCGCACCCCTGCCCCTAACCAATACAATCCCGCCGTATTTACAGATATAAGTAGCAGCCTCTATCGCCTCTTCGTAAATATCATCCTTCTCTACTATTGTCAAAAGCGGGTATCCTAGGCTGCGGTTTGCTTTTTTAAGCGCCTGGCGCCTTACTTGAGTAAAATCCCAGAGTTTATCCTTAACTGTCTTTTTACCCGTATCTAATACCAAATCTACTACTCCCAGGCTATTTAATTTCGTAGCGAGGCTAGAGAGGCCTTCTAAATCTTCCGACCAAGCTACCAGCGGGCACTTAAACTCTAAGGCTATTTTAGCAATCTCTTCTAGATTATCAGGGCCCGCACGATAAAGCAGCGGTTTTCTCTGCGCGCAAATCTTCAAGGCCTCTTTTAATGCATCAGTATCTTTAGCCATCAATGCTAGGGCCAGCCCAGTATTATCCCGGATGACTTTGACCGCTTCGCAAAATCTCTTAGTATTGCCATTCTGCCTTACTGCTACCAGGTTGACGTTCAAGGCTTGGCCTACGCGCTCAAATTTTAATTTATTTATTCCGGCCAGAGCCTCTTTTAGTTCGCTATCAGATAAGCTATCCTCTAAAATAAAACCCAGTCCGCAGGGATGATGAAACTTCTCCTCGTGCCTGAAAAGTACCGTCTCGTTACCCACCTCTAATTTTTCCTCACCCTCCCCTATGCTAATCAGGCGTATTGGCGGCAGGCTTGATGCCTCAAGCGAATCTCTGGACTCTTTGCTAAGATAAGGGCATTTATCGATAGCTATAGCCTTCTTTGCCAGTTGCATGGCAAAGGCAAGACAGGTAGGGAATCCGCACTCGCGGCAATTAGTCTTAGGCAAAAGTTTATAGATATCTAATCCGGATAATGCCATTTAGTTACTCCTTGGGTTAAAACTTCAGATCAAACAGGTTGTTCGGTTTTATATTTGCTAGCCTCTTAGCAAAATGTTCGCAGTCACGGTGCGTTTTAAGGCCTTCTAGTTTTTTAATCAAATTGTTTTTTAATTCTAGTTTTATGCTCTTATTGCGTTCTAAAGCGCAAAAAACAATTTGAATCTTGGTGCCGCCTGACTTAATTATATTGCCCTTGCCATAAGTTGCTCCGCTAGAAAGCTGCAGGCCATCAACCAGGCAGGACTTAGGTTTCTTATTGGCCCCGCTTACCTTAACCTTAAGTCCGAAATATTTCCTGCAGTTTAATTTCTTAAGGGCATATTCTCCAGCCAAAATACCCAAAATTAAATAAGGCCCCAGATGGCCGTGAAACGAGATTGCTTCTTTTAAGGTTGTCCTCATCGCTTATTAATTAAAGAGGCAAAATAACCTGCCCCGAATCCATTATCTATATTGACTACAGCCACTCCCGGAGAACAGGAATTAAGCATGGTCAATAACGCGGAGAGCCCTGCGAAATTAGCCCCGTAACCGCAACTGGTAGGCACTGCTATCACCGGTGAGCTTGTAAGCCCGCTGACTAAGCTTGCCAGGGCGCCCTCCATTCCGGCAACCACAATAATCACAGAGGCCTTTCGCAAGATATCGATATTGTGCATAATCCTATGCACCCCGGCGACCCCCACATCATAAAGCTTGATTACCCGGTTACCAGTCAGCTCAAGCATAGCCACCGCCTCTTCAGCTACGGGTATATCAGCGGTACCGGCTGAGATAACCGCTACGCTGCCATTATTCAGGCCTTTGCGTTTCTTTACCAGATACCCTATCCTGGCGGCTTGCTTATACTGCAACCTAGGCAGGGACTTTTTTAAATATAAAAATGTTTTTTTATCAAGCCTGGTTAGTATAAGGTCTTGCTTCTTTCTAATCAGCTCCCCGGAGATGATTTTTATATGCTCCCTGGTCTTACCCGGGCAGTATATTGCTTCAGGGGTTCCTCGGCGCGCGAGCCTATCAGTATCTACCTTTGCGAAACCTAAATCGCAGAATCCCTTTTTCTCCATATTATTTCAGGGGGTTTTAATTACCTAAAAATAAGAAAGACTATCAATAAAATCAGCAGGAAAGATAGGATATAAAAATCATTGAAGTATAGAAAATCACTAAGTTGTTCTTTAAGGGTGTATTTTTGCGGGTCCCCTGTATGATGCGCAGCAGTTGTCAAGGTTTTCCTAAATTCTTCCAACTGCGTGCGCTTAAATCTTAAATATACCCCTCCGATCTTGTATGCCGGGAGCTTTCCGCTCTCTGCCAAATCCATAACCTCTTTTTCCGAGATGCCAAGGAGCAAAGCAGCATCCCTGATAGTCAAAAGTTTCTCTTCAGCCATTATCTTATCCTCTTATCTAGACTTTTCCTGAGGCAACCCATGAATCTATTGCCTTGCGCTCGAACTTCCAATGATCACCCTCTTTTGAGGCGGGGATCTTTCCGGAATTAGCCCACTCTAAAATTGAGTTTAAATCCATCTCCAGGTAACGCGCCAGCTCTTCCGTGTTTAAAAAGTCATGCAGCATAAAACACCTGCCTTCGAAGATAGCGCCCTCGGCAACATTTAATTTTGCCGGCCTGATCTCTCCCTCGACTATCGCCGAAGGTAAAAGCGTCAGCCTTTCCCTGGCGGTAATCTTGCCCTTAATCCTGCCTCCTACTATAATATTGTCTCCCACAATATCCGCGTTTACCACTGCGGTAGGCCCGATAGTCAGATTTCCCTTGGAATCGAGATTCCCATCAAACTTACCGTTGATGCGCAGGTTTACATGATCCTTAAAACTTAAGGTCCCCTGCATTGCCGCATCCACATCCAGGATTTTCTCTTCTGATTTCTTTTTAAAGGCCATAAAAACCTCCCTTTTTTACCTTCCCTTATCTTCTTCTTTATACATCATAACCGCCTCAATATACCTTAAGAACAGAAGGACTACCAGAGTCAGAATAGTAGTAGTGACTGCCGCACTATAAAAACCGCAGCCTACGGCTAAGCCGATAGCTGCTACCACCCAAAGTGAAGCCGCAGTAGTCAGGCCTTTGACTCCCTCCCTCTCCCTCATAATCGCCCCGGCACCTAAGAAACCTATACCGGTAATTACTCCGGCAGCAATGCGGCCGGGGTCTGTAGAGGCCATGTTTTTATATATATCAAAAACATACATCGATGTCAACATTATAAGACAAGAACCCAGGCTTACCAAAATATGCGTGCGCAGCCCCGCTGTTCGGCGGTGGATCTGGCGCTCAAAGCCAACAAGCCCGCTTAATGCTACCGCTAATACCAAACGCAGGATAACCTGTTTATCTGAAAGCATATCCGCTCCTCCTTTTAAGCAAGTTCTACGTTTAAGCTTAAGCTACTAGTATGTCCTTTTTTAAATAAACGGTAACCCAGGCCTGCTACCATGGCAGCATTATCCATGCACAGCTCTTTATCAGGGAAATAGACTTGGACCCTATTTTCTTTCGCCAGGTCATAAAACTGATCCCTAAGCCTGTTATTTGCAGCCACGCCTCCTCCCACAACTAACCGCCTTATACCTTTTAGTTTACAGGCAAGCAATGATTTATTAATCAGGGTCTTTACTGCTGCTTCCTGAAAAGAAGCGGCAATATCCCGGATAAGATTTAAGGAGGGCCTTTTTGCTCTTTTGTTCTTTTTTAGTTCATCCTGTAAATAATATAACACAGCTGTTTTTATGCCGCTAAAACTAAAATCCAGGGGATTTGTAGTATCCGAGCATTTAAACTTTATTTTCTTTGGATTCCCATCCCTGGCAAACTTTTCAATAATAGGGCCTCCGGGGTAACCCAATCCTAAGATCTTGGCTACTTTATCAAAGGCCTCTCCACAGGCATCATCATGGGTTGAGCCCAAGAGAGATATTTTATCAAAGTCCTTTACATAAAATAGGCTAGTGTGGCCGCCTGAAACTACCAGGCTCACAAAAGGCAGCGCCACCGGCTTCTTACCCAGTGAGCTGGCATAGATATGGCCGTAGAGATGATTGACGCTATTTAAGGGGATGTTTTTGCCAAGGCTCAGCGCCTTAGCAAAAGAGATCCCCACCAAAAGCGAACCCAAAAGCCCGGGGCCGGATGTCACGCTAACCAGGCCTATTTTATCCAATTTTAAGTTAGCCTTTAGAAGTGCGGCATCGCTTACCTGAGTTATTGTTTCAAGCTGCATACGAAAGGCTATCTCCGGGATCACCCCTCCATATTTAGCGTGGTATTTCAGGCTTGAACTGACCACATTAGAAAGGATGCTCTTGCCGTCTTTTACTACTGCCGCAGCAGTTTCATCGCAGGAAGTCTCTATGCCTAATACGTTCATCTTGTTATTAAATCTGATACGAAAACAAACTTAAACCCTTCTTTTTCTAACTTCGGCAGTTCTTCTTTCAAAACCTCAAGGGTATTTTTACGGTCATGTCCAATACCAATTGCCGCTCCATTGACCCTTGCCCTGGTTTTTAATTTATAAATCTGGCCCCTGATATACTCCGGGTCTCCTATATTATCCAGGAAGATATCCCTTCTGGCAAAGCCAAGCCCTAATTTCTTTGCTAAGTCAACACAGATAGATTGCGTAGAAACCAGGCTATCCAGGAAATAAAGCCGCTTGCTTTTTAATTGATTGAAGACCACGCTCATAATCTTTATATCCTGCGTAGCCAGGGAGCCCATATGATTAGAGACTCCCCTGACATACAAGAGATTCGCCAGGTCCTCTTCAACAATCCTCTTTATCATAGCCTCATCCATGGAGATCATAATGGTATTCTTTTCCAGGCGGTATTTTTCAGAAGGCTCCATCGGCAGATGCAGGATAATCTCAAGTCCCAGGTTATGCAGCTCCTGCGCCATGGCTTTAGAATGAGCCAAATTAGGTAATAGCGCTGCGGTCAAGGGTGCCTTGATCTGGCTTACAGCCTCAAGGTTATTTAAGTTATAGCCCCAGTCATCAATAACAATAGCTATCTTGCCCTTAAAAACAGCTGCCTTTTTAAGCGCAGGCCGTCTTGGGACCCTTAGGCTCAAATAGATAAGGCCGGCTGTCTCTATAATAACCAACGCGGATAAAATAATAACCGCTATCCTATATAGCTTAAGCCTCTGCATTACTTAGCCACCTTATAAAATTTCACTGCCTTTAATATATCCACTGCGCGCACCAGCTGGTTATCGGATTTATAATCCTGCTGCTCTATTGGAGTAATCTCCTTTAGCGGCAATTCCTTTTCTTTATTCTCAAGCTCCTTAAAGACCTCCTGAGATTTCTCTTCTAAAGGCTTTTCTTTATCTCTAAGCTCAATCCTTGCCTCTTCTACCACAATATCCGGAAGAACTCCTTTCTTATTTATCTGTCTACCTAGCGGAGTAAAATATGTGCTGGTGGTAAGGCTGATCGCCGAACCGTCATTCAAGGGGACAACCGTCTGCACCGAGCCTTTGCCGAAAGACTTAACCCCTACTACTATTGCGCGCTTATAATCCTGTAGCGAGGCAGCGACTATTTCGCTTCCCGAGGCAGAGCCTTCGTTAATCAATACAACCATGGGTAGCTCCGCAATAGGATGGTTTTCTTCGGAGAAAAACTTCAGGGACTGCGATTCCTTACGGCCCTGCGTATAAACAATAAGCTTCCCCTTCTCAAGAAAAATACCTGATACGCGCACCGCCGAATCAAGTAAGCCTCCGGGGTTATTACGCAGATCCAGGATAATGCTGTTCATCCCTGACTTCTTTAAGTTATCAAGCGCTACCCCCAGGTCCTTGGCGGTATTTTCGCCAAACTCTACCAAACGTATATAGGCGATGCCGTCTTCCAGAATTTTGGCCTCTTTTACGTATTTTATCTTTATGATATCCCTGACTATTTTGAATTCTATCAGCCTCTTCTCCGATTCCCGTAAGACAATGATATCCACTGCCTCTCCCGGTTTACCGCGCAACCTCTTGACTACATCTGTAATGGTCATATCGCGGGTAAGTTCTTTGTTGATCTTAACTATCTTATCATTAACCTTCAGTCCCGCCTTCCAGGCAGGCGTATCTTCAATAGGGGTAACCACTGTAGGCAAGCCATCGGCAATGGTAATCTCAATACCCAGGCCTCCGAATTTACCTTCTTTGTCTATTTTTAATTCATTATAGGTATCCGGGTCCATAAACTGACTGTGCGAGTCTAGAGACGAAAGCATCCCCTTTAATGCGCCGTAGATCAGCTCGCGCGGATTGATCTCAGCTACATATTCACTGCGTATAATAGCCACAGCATCTGAAAAAAGAGAGACCTGCTTAAAAAGGTCATCTTTAACTTTATCCATCCCTGAGAGCTCCACCGAAACAAAAAGCAACACGCCTAAGGCCAGGGCTATAAAAATAACCAGATTCTTGCGCATCACGATAACCTCCGTTTCAATAACTCCTGCACTACTTTGGGGTTTGCTCTTCCGGCGGTCTTCTTCATGACCTGGCCGATAAGGAACTTAAGGGCATTGGCCTTACCCGAACGGTAATCTTGCGCTGATTTTGCATTTTCATTAATTACCGCTTCTATCTCTTTTTCTAAAACTCCTTCATCAGAAATCTGCGCCAGGTTCTTTTCCTGTATAATAAAGACAGGTGATTTACCGGTAGAAACCATCTCTTCTAATACTTCCTTACCCCTAAGATTAGAAATAATCTGTTTATTCTCTACCAGATCAATCAAATCTAAAAAATCCTTTATGGAAGTTTTAACTTCGTAAATTTTAATATTATTACTGCCGGCTATCCCGGCTAACGGACCGATTAGCCAATTAGCTACAGGTTTCTTATTTGTATCCGGCCAGGCCTTAAGGCGCTCTTCGGTATAGTCAGCGTTGTTTTTATTGGAGACTAAAATCACTGCATCGTATTCTGATAATCCGTATTCCTCTACAAAACGCCGCATCTTCTCCCTGGGTAGTTCGGGAATAGTCTTTTTGATCTCATCGATCTTTTTCTGGCTGATAATAAAAGGAGGCAGATCAGGCTCAGGAAAATAGCGGTAATCCTTAGCCTCCTCTTTGGTGCGCATGGATATGCTCTTCCCGGATGCAGCATCCCATAATCTGGTCTCCTGTATAATTTGCCCTCCGGACTCGAGCGCCTCTATCTGACGGCTTATTTCATAAGTCAACGCGTCCTTGACTCCTTTAAAAGAATTCATATTCTTAAGCTCTACCTTTGTCCCCAGGCCCTCTGAACCCTGGGGCCTTATAGAAATATTTACATCGCATCTTAAAGAACCCTTCTCCATATCGCAATCAGATACCCCCAGATATTCAATGATACTTTTAAGAGAGGTCAGGTATTCGTAGGCCTCTGTAGGGGTATTGATATCCGGCTCTGTGACTATCTCAAGAAGGGGGATTCCGGTGCGGTTAAAATCAATCAGGCTAACCTGGTCCTTATGTATTAATTTACCTGCGTCTTCCTCAAGGTGCGCGCGCTTAATGCGCACCCTCTTTTTTAAACCTTCTGGGTAAATATCTAAAAATCCGTCCTTGGATACCGGAAGGTCGTATTGCGAGATCTGATAATTCTTAGGCAGGTCAGGATAATAATAATGTTTGCGGTCAAATTTGGTATACTCCTGGACCTTGCAGTCTAAGGCCAAACCTACTTTAATGGCGTAGTCTAAGGCTTGGCTATTTAAGACCGGTAAAGACCCGGGAAACCCCAGGCATACCGGGCAGGCCTGGGAATTAGGGGGACTCCCGAATTCTGTGGAACACCCGCAGAATGCCTTAGTCTTGGTCTCCAGGTGTATATGTGCCTCTAAACCGATTACAGCTTGGTATGATGGCATAACTTATAATTTTGGTTTCTGCTTATGCCAGTCAGTCGCCTGTTCATAAGCATGCGCTACTTTAAAGATCATCTCTTCGTCAAAAGGCTTGGCTAAAATCTGCAGCCCCACCGGAAGCCCCTTTTTAGTGAAACCGCAAGGAAGCGAAATTGCAGGTATCCCCGCTAAATTTGCCGAGATGGTATAGATATCTGAAAGATACATCTTCAGGGGATCTTCTATTTTCTCACCTATCTTAAAAGCTGAAGTAGGAGAAGTAGGAGTAACAATACAATCTAATTCAGCGAATACCTGATCGAAGTCCTGTTTTATAAGCGTTCTTACCTTCAGGGCCTTTAAGTAATAGGCATCATAATACCCATGAGACAGGGCAAAGGTCCCCAGGAGTATCCTTCTTTTAGCCTCTTGGCCAAACCCTTCCCCCCTGGTCTTTTTATACATCTCTATCATCGCCTGGGCAGAGCCTTTGTTAGCCTCAACCCGAAGGCCGTATTGGACGCCGTCGAATCTGGCCAAATTGGAGCTGGCCTCAGCTGTAGCGATAATATAATAGACCGGGACTGCGTATGTAGTATGCGGCAGGGATATTTCTTTAATCAAGGCGCCTAACCCTCTTAGTTTATCTACCGCCTCATCTACTATCTTTTTGATTTCCGGGTCAAGGCCCTCAATAAAATATTCCCTGGGTATACCTACTTTAATACCCTTGATACCATTACCCAGGGATTTTTTGTAATCAGGTACATTGATATCCACTGAGGTAGAATCACAGGGGTCATACCCGGCAATAGCTTTAAGTAAAATCGCCGAATCCTGGACATCTTTGGTCAATGGTCCGATCTGGTCAAGGCTGGAGGCAAAGGCAATCAGGCCGTAACGCGAGACCCTGCCATAGGTAGGCTTAAGCCCCACTACTCCACAAAATGCTGCTGGCTGGCGTATAGAGCCTCCTGTATCAGAACCCAATGCCCATATTGCCTCATCAGCTGCTACTGCTGCTGCCGAGCCGCCGGAAGAGCCTCCGGGGACAGCTTCTAGGTCCCAGGGGTTATGCGTCGGAGCGAAGCAGGAGTTCTCGGTAGATGAACCAAAGGCAAACTCATCCATATTCGTTTTAGCTTCAAAAACCGTCGCGCCGGATTCTTTTAGTTTGCTGATCACCGTAGCATCATAAGGAGGGGAAAAACCCTGCAGTATCTTAGAGCAGCATTCGGTATTATTGCCGGCAGTGCAAATATTATCCTTAATCGAAACCGGTATCCCGAATAGCCCTCCGGAGGAAGAATCCTCCGGTTGACTAGTTACTTTTTTTACCTCTCCCAATCGCACATAAGCCCCAACTTTTAGCTCAACAAATGAGATCCTAGCCCTAAGCGACTCTAGTACCTGCTTAGCATCAGTTTTCTTATCTTTGATTAAATCGATGAGCTCGTGCGCAGTTAAGCTGTATAATTCCATATTCTTTAATTATTCAATTACCTTGGGGACAACGAAAAATTCTCCCTGGCAGCCAGCTGCGTTTTCCAAGGCCTTCTTAACTGGTAAGGATTCCTTCCCTTGATCCTGCCTCAATACGTTGCTGATAGGCAAGATATGGCTGGTGGGGTTAATCTTTTCGGTATTGATACGGTTTAGGTTATCGATAAACCCTAAGATATCTTTAAGCTGCTGGGATAATTTCTCTAACTCTTTTGGTTGCAATTCAATACGCGCCAGGTGTGCCACATATTGCAGGGTCTCTTTATCTATTGCCATTGCCTCTCCTTAAAGTATAATTAGCTTTTTATAATAACATTCTTTACCTAAAAAGTCAAAGAATATTAGGGACGGTTCTCAATTCAAAGCAAAACTGTCCCCTGTGAAGGGGACAGTTTTAGTTCAACCCGAGAACCGTCCCTAAACTAAAAAGTTGTAGACAAAACTTCTAAAGTATGTACAATATCATAGTTAATATGCCCAAGAAACCTAAATACTACCTTAACGAAAAAGGCGAATTTATTATTGAGAATTACACCTTCTCAAAACCCTTCGCCAACTTCTTCCCGGGTATTGCCGGTAAATACGGGATACCTATGTGGGTCTTCTATGTCAACCGCGGCCAGGGTATTATCAGCGCAGGCACGCGGGATAAAGACCATGCAATCCTAGAATTCTTTCCCGCCAACAAGGCCTGGCAGCTGGCATCACTAAGGGGTTTCCGCACCTTCATCAAGGTCCTGGACGGAAAAAAAACGATCTTCTATGAGCCGTTTCATAACGGCTTTACGAGCCTCGGATTCAATCTCTCCAATAAGATGTCCATTACCTCCTATGATTTAAGGTTGGAGGAGACTAACTCTACCCTGGGACTGACTACCAGGGTAGAATATTTTACCATACCCAATGATTCCTACGCTGCCCTGGTGCGTGTGGTCAGTATAAAAAATATCGGCAGGAAAACAAGGAATATCCAGTTATTAGATGGCTTACCGCAGATAGTCCCTTTCGGTACTGCCAACCTCTTTCTAAAAAAGCTCTGCCGCACCATAGAAGCCTGGATGAAGGTCAAAAACCTGGAAAAAGGCGTACCTTTTTATAAGCTGGATGTTGACCCTACTGATAGGCCGGAGATAATACATATAAAGGAAGGAAACTTCTATCTTTCCTTTTTCTACGATAAAGAGAAGGCTAAAATCATAAAGCCGCTAGTTGACCCCTCTTCCATATTCGCGACAGTAAGTGATTTCTCCTACCCCCAGGAATTCTTAAACACTAAGGGCTTTACTTACCCTAAAGCAGAAATAACAGAGAGTAAAACCCCCTGCGCGTTTTCGCTATTAAATAAAAGACTGGCTAAAAACCAAGAGATATGCTTCTATTCGCTGCTTGGATATATGCGCGACCAGCAAACACTAAACGCCTCTATCCCCAAAATAACCAAAAAAGGATATTTGGATAAGAAAAGGCAGGAGAATCGCCAGATTATCGAAGAGCTACAGCAGGATATAGATACCCAAAGCAGCTCCCGGGAATTTAACCTCTACGCCAAACAGACCTATCTGGATAACATCCTGCGCGGAGGCTACCCCGTGCTCTTTAAGACCGAATCAAATAAAAGCGTCTTCTATCTTTATTCTAGAAAGCACGGAGACCTTGAGAGAGACTACAACAAATTCCACCTGCAAGCCACTTACTTCTCCCAGGGTAACGGCAACTACCGCGACATAAACCAAAACCGCAGGTGTGAAAACTGGTTTACCCCTGAGATCAATGACGATAACCTGATCTATTTCTTTAACCTTATCCAGGCGGATGGATTTAATCCGCTGGTAGTAAAGGGCTTAAGCTTTAAAATTAAGGATGCAAAGGAGACTACAAAAGCCCTCTCTCCCTTAATCCCAGGAGAAAATATAGAGGGCCTAATCTCCTATCTATCCAAGCCATTTAGCCCCGGAGACGTGATCCTCTTTTTGGAAGAGAATAAGATAAAAATAAACTGCTCATACGATAAGTTTCTGGAAATCTTGCTCTCGCATTCATTAAAGATCCAGGAGGCAGAGCATGGAGAGGGATTCTGGAGCGACCACTGGGCCTATCATCTGGACCTCCTGGAAAGCTATCTGGGGATATACCCTGAAAATTTAAAGAGCGTGCTTTTTGAGAAAAGGGTCTTTACCTTTTACGATAATACCGAGGTAGTAAAGCCGCGCCAGGAGAAATACCTGCTGCACGAAGGAAAGGCAAAGCAACTCCACTCTGTTGGCGTTGACAACGCAAAAAGAGAATTAATCAAAAAAAGGAGTGAGCAGCCGCACATAGTAAGGACGGATTACGGCAAAGGCTCAATCTATCAGACTACCCTCATTAATAAATTAATCTGTCTTCTGGTAAATAAACTCTCCTCTCTTGACCCTTCGGGCGTAGGGATTGAGATGGAGGCTAACAAGCCTAACTGGTATGATGCTTTAAACGGTTTGCCTGGAATTTTAGGTTCCTCCTTGCCGGAGACTTTTGAATTTAAGAGAATGGTCCAGTTCTTGCTGGAACATTTGACAAAATTTGGTTTAATTCCTGAGTTAGTAGGAAGATTACATATAATTTCTACACT
>JBAXNZ010000004.1:0-18075 GCA_037133515.1 bacterium | reverse complement strand
GCCTAAAGCAAAGATGAGCCTGGAGAGGGGTTGATTTTTACTCTTTTCTATCCCGGAAAGAAGATTGCTGACTTTTTTTTCCTTAAATAATTTTAAGCCCGATAAATCCCTGGCTTTTAATTTATATATGTCCGCCACATTAGAGACTAATCTTAAGCTTACCAGCTGATTTACCGCTGTCTCTCCCATCCCCTCTATATCCATAGCCGAGCGTGAGGCAAAATGTAAAATACTCCTCTCTAACTGTGCCGGACACAAAGGATTGATGCAACGATAAGCCACGTCTTCTTCTTTCTCTTTTACTACCCTACCTTTACAGGCCGGGCAAACTGAAGGCACCTTAAAAGATAGGCCAGCAGAACTTTTTACTACCTTTACTACTTTAGGGATTACTTCCCCTGCCCTTTCTATCAATACGCGGTCGCCCTTTTTTATATTCAGGCGCTTAATCTCATCGAAATTATGCAGAGTTGCATGACTTATGGTTACTCCGGCGCATTCTACAGGTCGAAGTTCGGCAGTAGGGGTAATAACTCCGGTCCTGCCTACATTAATCTTGATATCCAGCACCTCTGTCGTAGCCTGCTGCGCAGGAAACTTATAAGCTATAGCCCAGCGCGGGCTCTTTGCGGTAAAACCTAAGGCTTGCTGCTGATTGAAACTATTAACCTTGATTACTACCCCATCTATATCATAACCTAATCTTGCTCTTTTCTCCTGCCAGTTAAGGCAAAAGGCAACCACCTCATCCAAGTTTTTACAAAATTTTGAATTAGGGTTAACGCGTATGCCCCAATACTTCAAGCTCTCCAGGAATTCCCAGTGTCTGGACAAGCTTAAATTCTTATTAGCACCCAGGGAATGTGCAAAAAAGCTTAGCCTTCTCTTGAGAATTATAGATCTATCTAATAATTTAAGCGAACCGCTGGTGGCATTACGCGGATTAGCAAAAATAACCTCTCCCTCTTTAACCCTATCTTTATTAAGGATTAAAAAATCACTCCTCTCCATATAAACCTCTCCGCGTATCTCAATAAACTCCGGAACTTTTTCCCCGCGCAATACAAGCGGAATAGCCCGAATAGTCCTTATGTTCTGAGTAATATCCTCTCCGGTTTTACCGTCTCCTCTCGTAGCCCCAAGCGTCAATTTACCATTTCTGTAAGTTATATTTGCGCTTACCCCGTCAATCTTAAGCTCCGCCACGTATTGAATATCTGCCCTAGAACCAAGGACTTTATATAAGCGCTCCTGCCACTCTTTTAATTCCTCAAAGGAATAGGTATTATCCAGAGATAGCATCTCTTGGGCATGATTGGCGCTCTTAAAACTATCCGATACCCCGGAGCTCAAGCGTACCGTAGGAGAATCATCGCTCTTAAACTCCGGGTATTTCTCCTCAAGCCTTTTAAGCTTAAGGAGCAGTAAATCATATTCTCTATCAGAGATCTCAGGGTCGCTTAAAACATAATATTTATAGTCATGCTCCCTGATGGTGTTCCTTAATTCCCAGATATGTTTTTTTATATCTTTAGACATGCTATCTGCCTGCTAAAAGCCTGTCACCCAAATAGTTCGGTAGGCCGGCTGCGATAATCTTCTCCCTTACAGATACAATATCATAGTCCGTCCTTTTAATTTGCACTTCCTTTTTTAGGCTATCATATATACAGTATGCTGCCTTAGGGTTACCGTCCCTGGGCTGGCCTACGCTTCCCACATTTACAATATACTTATTGCCTTTTTTTATCTGACTATAGTCGGCTCCGCTGTAATGGGTACATCCATCCTTATCATTCATGAATATTCCGGCAACATGCGTATGACCGACAAAACAAATCTCACCTTCCATCAGTTTAAAAGATTCTTCTGCCATAAAGCCATCGGTCAAATAATTAAAGTCTTGCGGCTCATCTAGGGTGCCGTGGGTCAGAGTCAGATCTTCATTCTTATAGACTAGCTTGAGCGATTTTAGAAACGATATGCTATTTTCATCTATCTTGGACTTTGTCCAGAATATTGCCTGCGCTGCCGCGGCATTGAAATACTCGGCTGAGAATAAATTAAGCGCTGCCCAATCGTGATTGCCGGCTACGCTAACCTGCGCGATCGATTTTACTTTTTTTACACATTCATTGGGATTAGCCGCATACCCAACAACATCTCCCAGGCACAGATATGACCCTATGGATTCTTTTTTATAGGCAGCTATAACGGCCTCCAGTGCCTCCAGATTAGAATGGATATCGGAAAATATACCGTAACGCATCAAGACTCTATAGCGAATTCCTTAAATTTGGCGCTCGCGCTTTGCCATTGCATATCTACATCCATTATATAACGGGAAAGATGCCGGCTAATCCTCTCTAAAAACTCTTTTAAGGCCTCCTCTCCTGCCTCGGCTACAATCTCAACCCGGCCGTCTGAAAGATTTCTTACCCAGCCCGTAATCCCTAATTCCCTGGCTATGCTCTCGGCCGTAAAACGAAACCCTATACCCTGAACCCTTCCGCTATAGTAGGCGTGAAGCTGTTTTTGCATACCCGGTAGTTATGGCAAACCTAGGCGTAACTTTTGCCTAAGCCTGGTAAACCAAGTGATTAAATTAATGAACCTCTGCCCGGACAGGGGAGAAAAAATAAAAAACGACATCTTCATAATCTTACATATAAACCCCGGGATCTTACGCGAAGGCCGCGACCAGAAAAGTACCCAATACATCTTAGATGCAAGATAAGTAAGCCTTCTACTTGAGACATCTTTGGTTAAATTAATATATGCATCAAGCCGTCCAGCCCTCCACCAAGGCTGGTCCTTGCTGATCTTTCCTGCCCGAAGCGCCATATCGAACAAGGGAGTGCCGGCTATAGGAGTTACGATGGTTGCGCTTGCAACATCCAACCTTGAGCGCAATGCCATTTCAACGGTTTGATTGATCTGCTCCTCCGTTTCATTTAGCATCCCCAGCATATACGCACCAATAGTCCTAAGCCCTGCCTTTCTTGCTGAGTCTATAGCCTGATAGACCTGCCCTATAGTTGTGCGTTTATTAGATACCTTAAGCATCTCCTCCGAGCCAAATTCAATGCCAAAAAATAAGTATCGGCATCCCGCATCGTACATCTTTTTATATAGTTCGTAGTCGGCAAGATTTACGCGGGAGGCACAACCCCAATACATATTTACGCTACGCAATTTTATCTCTTCAATAAAGCTAACTGCCCATTCCTTATTAACGTCAAAAATATCGTCTGCGAAGAGTATGGCCTGGGCACCGTAGCTATCCCGCAACAAAACCATTTCATCAGCAATGTTCTTAGGGTCTCTGCCGCGCCATTTATGGCCAAAGGTACCCTTATCGCAGAAAACACAACTATAAGGGCAACCTCTCGAAGGCGCTATATTCAAGGCCTTAAGATTATCTATGCCAAACCAGTTATCATGCGGCTGAAAATAACGCGAAGGATCTATGAGATGCCAGGCGGGTATAGGCATGGCGTTAATATCTTCGATAGGCCGCTTTCCGGTAAACGAAACTTCTGCATTATCTTTAAACGCTATGCCTTTAATTTCAGAGAGGGCGATCTTACCTTGAAGATAGCATAATAAATCCTGTACTAAAGATTCACCCTCGCCCAAGGCGACTATATCGATATTCTTGTCTTTGAGGCACCCTAAAGTTAAAGAAGGCCCGATCGGGCCTCCGACAACAATAAATACATCCGGCAATATCTCCTTAACAAATGCAGCAACCCTCTTTATCTCATCGAATTCTTCATACATACCACCTATTCCTACTAGGCGCGGATGCGATTCTAGCAAAGACGCCTTTAATACTCTTTTATAATTATCTTCCAATGATAAATCTAAAATCCCAACCTTAGCGCCATTACGTTCGGCAGCTGCAGCAACATACATTAAACCTAGAGGGGCATATTTAATGCGGACATATTGAGTCTTTATTAATAGTAGGTCTTTGTTACCAGTAATACTAAACATAACCTCTTAGTAATTATGACGAAGAGGTACCCTTCGCCTGTGGCGAAGGGTACGATTTTCTTATTCTTCTTTATAGCGAAGGTATCCCTGCCTTTGGCAGGGATATGATTTGCCGATTTGTACGTTAAGGCAAATCGGGGCGACAGGATTTGAACCTGTGACCTCAGCGTCCCGAACGCTGCGCTCTAGCCAAGCTGAGCCACGCCCCGTTTTGTATTATTAACTATCGTTCACCAAAACGGTACTAAAGGCTTGTCTGCTATTAAGTATAGCAAGGCTTTAGTACCTTACATGTTGCTATAGTTTATAGCTTTGAACAAAAGACGGTACCAAATATTCTTATCGGTGATAGCTGGAATATTTGGTACCTTCTATCTGAGATAGTGAGTATTGAGTACCTTATATTATCTAATCCAGTATATCAGAAATCAAAAAGATTCGCAATAATTTATACCGCTGAAGTTAACATAACTGAGGTCCAAGCTTATGGAGCGTCTGCCTACGGCAGACAGTACAGCGAACATAAGCTTGTGACCGAAGTTATCCTTTAAAGAATGACTTAGAGATAACCTTTAAGGGATAAACTATATTTTAGGGAAGGCTGCCTGTTTGATGAGGATATCAAACTCAACGTTCAACTTATCTGAGGGGCCCTTAAAACTTAAGGTAGTATTCTTTAAGGTATGGGGAATGATATAAACAATAAAGGTGGTTGAGCCTCTCTCTGCGATAGTCAGACTTATGCCATCCAAGGTAATAGAACCTTTGGTTATCGCGTAAGGTAAAAATTTTGCAGGCACGGCTATTTCAAGGCCCAGATTACCGCCCATATATCTTTTCTGACGTATAACGCCTAAACAGTCAATATGGCCATTCACAAAATGACCGGATATTCTATCGCCAACCTTAAGGCTGCGCTCAAGATTAACCATCTCTAGGACCTTTAATCCTCCTAGATTTGTGATTTTAAGCGTTTCCGGTATAGCCTCGAAACTTAAAATACCATCTTTATTACCGGTGACCGTAAGACAGGCTCCGTTTACAGCTATACTATCTCCGATCAAGGTGTCCCCTAAGGCCTTCTCTGCGCCTATTTCAATAAGGGTGATATTACCGCTGCGCCTTGAGATATTCTTTACCTGCCCTAATTCTTCAACTATGCCAGAAAACATTTTATTTCACATACCCCTCTAATAAAATATCTTCTCCGAAACGCCTTAGGTGCATATTTTTAATCTTGATTGCCTTTGATATACGCGCAATCCCTTCGCCCATAACCGAACTGGTTGCCCCTTTGCCTCCGATAATCTTAGGGCTTAAAAAAAACATTATTTTATCCACCAGGCCTTCATCAAAGAGCGAACCTATCAGCGTGCCTCCGCCCTCAACCAGTATATTAGTTATCTTAAGTTGCGCAAGTTTTTTCAGGGCGTCCTTAAGATTAATCTGACCTGCCCTTTCTTTAACCTCAAGGATCCTCACTCGGCTAGCCAACATCTTTCTGTTCTCTGTCTCCTGGCCGGGAGGCGTAGCTAAAGTAATGATTATAACAGGTCTGCCTTGAGAAAATATATTTGCATCCTGCGGCACGCTTAATTGGCTATCTACGATAATCTTTGCGGGCTGCCTCTTTGAAAACCAGGCATTTAGCCTGGGGTTATCCCTTAATATGGTATTCACCCCCACCATAACTGCATCATAGTTTTGGCGGATGCGATGCGCCCAGGCGCGCGATTTATCAGAGGTAATCCATTTTGAATCTCCGTTACGGGTGGCTATTTTACCGTCTAGCGACTGCGCTACCTTAACAGTAACGAAAGGCATCCTTTTGGTAATATATTTTAAAAATGCCTCGTTCATCGCCTTTAATTTATCTTCTAAAAACCCTACCTGGACCTTTATCTTATTCTGACGCAGGATCTTAACGCCTTTGCCGTTATTGATAGGGTTAGGATCAATCATCCCGACTACCACCTCTTTAATCCCGCTTTTAATAATCCTATCTACGCAAGGAGGGGTCTTACCGAAATGTGTGCAAGGTTCAAGCGTAACATATAACGTAGCCCCCCTGGCCATATGGCCAGCTTCATCTAAGGCAATAATCTCTGCATGGTTCATCCCTGCCTTCTGGTGGTAGCCGCGGCCCAGGACTCTATTGTTTTTAACTACTAAAGCTCCCACCATAGGGTTAGGAGAAGTTGCGCCTTTGGCCTTTAAGGCCAGGCGCATAGCTAGGTTCATAAAATACAGGTGCTTTTTTGCTCTTTTTTGCTTGGAATCCATCTTTAGCCTAACCTATTTTTTACTTTCTTCTTTGAGCCTTTCCACTAATTCATAAGGGATCTTTACCGAACCTATCTTGACTTCTGGCTTTGCGTTTCCATGACAATCAGAACCGCCAGTGACCAACAAACCATACTTGGCGGCTAATTCTAAATAAGCATTAATCATGCCCTGTGTATGTTCGGGATAATAAACCTCTAGGCCCCTTAATCCGTAACTTGTAAAAAGTGGAATCAAACCGTCGTTATTTAATATATAGGGGTGTGCTAACACAGGCACCCCGCCCGCTTCCTTTATAAGCCTAATCGCCTCAAGAGGCGAAAGCCTAAAACCCAACACATAGGCAGGAGACTTATCGCCTATATATTTTCTAAATGCCTCATACACAGAATTAACCAGTCCTTCTTTTAGCATTGCCCTGGCAACATGCAGCCTTCCTACCGTACCAGAACCAGAGATATCGAAGACCGCCTGAGGGCTTAAATTAACGCCAATGAGTTTTAGCTTATCCGTTATTTTATAGATACGTTCAATGCGATTATTCTTAAGCGACTCTAACTTTTCCAAGAATACTTGGCTTCGGTAATCAACCAAGTAGCCTAAGATATGCACCTCCAGGCCCTCATGCTCAGCAGTAAGCTCTATCCCCGGGATAACCTCAATTCCAAAGGCACTAGCTTCTTCCAAAGAAGGAAGAACTCCCGAAACGGTATCGTGGTCCACTATCGCTATCGCCGATAGCCCGGCCTTTTTACTTTCAGAGATCAGCTCCTGCGCAGAGTAAGTGCCGTCTGAAAATACGGTATGTAAGTGCAAATCAGCAAATTTCACTTTTCTTTCTCTATCTTTATTTTATCCAGTATGGCATTGACGAATTTCCCTGCCTCAATACCCGAATATTTTTTGGCTAACTCTACCGCTTCGTTAATAGAAACCTTGGGCGGGATATCCTGGCGAAAAACCAGCTCATAACAGCTCATGCGCAATATATTCCTATCTACCACTGCCATACGCTTAAGCTGCCAGTTAGTGGCATACTTACCGATCATCGCGTCAATGGTCTCTAAATTATCTGCCACGCCTCTGACTAACTCTTCTGTAAAAACCTTTATCTCCTTGGCTAGCTCTTCCTGAATACGCGCCTGCCAGAAATTTTCCAGGGCCTGGGCATATCTGTCGTGAGTAAGGTCTATCTGATAAAGGACCTGCAGGGCGAATTCCCGCGCACGCGTGCGTTTACGCATTAAATAAATCTCCTCTTTTATTTCATCTGGGTTAATATACTGACCATTTCAATGGCAGAGATAGCTGCATCGCGGCCCTTGTTGCCATCTTTTGTCCCTGCGCGCTCAATTGCCTGCTCAATAGTATCAGCGGTAATAATCCCGAAGGTTACCGGCATGCCTGAGTCTTGCGAAACCTTAGCTATGCCTTTGGCTACCTCAGAAGCGATATATTCAAAATGCGCGGTTGCGCCGCGGATAACCGTTCCCAAACAGATTACCGCATCATATGATTTTGACTTAGCCAGCCTCTGCGCGATTAAGGGAATCTCAAACGCACCAGGTACCCAGGTAATCAAAAGGTCCTTATCATCAACACCATGACGCACCAGAGTATCTACGCAGCCGGAAAGCAGGTCCTTGGTTATAAAATCGTTGAAACGAGAGACCACGATAGCAAACTTCTTACCCTTGGCAATAAGATTGCCTTCGATAATCTTAGTCATTCCTTCCTCCTCTAATTTGCCCACCAAAGGCGGGATGTTTCTTTTTATATATTATCAAGCTTATGCCCCAGCTTATCCTTCTTGGTCTTAAGATACCTGTAATTAAGAGGGTTGGGCTCAACCTCTAAAGGTATACGCTCAATGACGCGCAAGTAATAACCTTCCAGGCCTACAATCTTACGCGGGTTATTAGTAAGCAGCCTGATGCGATTAACTCCTAAATCTACCAGTATCTGTGCGCCTATTCCGTAATCACGCAGGTCAGCTTTATGCCCCAGGGCCTCGTTAGCCTGGACCGTATCCAGGCCTTTATCCTGCAGGCCATAAGCCTTGATTTTATCTACCAGGCCTATACCCCGTCCTTCCTGATTCATGTAAAGGATAATCCCCTTCCCTTCCTTCTCGATAATCTGCATAGCCTTATTCAGTTGTCTTCCGCAGTCGCAACGCAAAGATCCGAATACGTCTCCGGTCAGGCATTCGGAATGCACGCGCACCAGCGTCGCCTCGCTATCCAATTCCCCCATAACCAGGGCAGTATGCACCTTGTTATTAGTAAGGTCGCGATAGAGAATTAACCGGTATTGCCCGAGTTCAGTAGGCAAGATGGTCTCGGCAACCCTCTCTACCAGCTTCTCAGAACGCCTGCGATACTCAATAAGGCTGGCTATGGAACAGATCTTGAGGTTATGACGCTTAGAGAATTCCAGCAACTGCTCAAGACGCGCCATAGTCCCGTCATCGTTCATGATTTCGCAGATTGCTCCTGCAGGATACAGATTAGCTAAGTGCATCAGGTCTATGGTTGCTTCAGTATGCCCTGCCCTGACCAAAACCCCTCCATTGCGCGCCTTAAGCGGAAAGATATGGCCTGGCCTGATCAGATCGTCTATCTGGGTCTGCGGATTTATCAAGACCTCTATAGTGCGCGCACGGTCATAGGCAGATATACCTGTAGTTATACCGCGGAAGGCATCCGTAGAGACCATCCAGGCAGTAGAAAAAGCATCCTCATTCCTGGAAGGAGTCTTATCCTTTAGCATCGGCTCAAGGTCTAGCTCTATCAGCCTTTTCTCTTCCATCGGCACACAGATCAACCCTCGGCCGTACTTAGCCATAAAGTTTATATGCTCTGGCTTGACGAAAGAGGCCGGCATCACCAAGTCTCCTTCGTTTTCACGGTCTTCGTCATCAACCACGATGACCATCTTGCCGTGTTTTAAGTCCTCTAATATTTCAGGGATAGAATTGAACATATTACGTCGCTTCGCTCAGTAAGTTGTGGCTATGTCTACTCCCCTGCAGGATATCTGAGATAGCAGCTGCAAGGGATTAATTCGGCCTCACAATACTTTGCCACTCTTGGCAAAGTATCGTGGCCTCATTAAAAAACCCGAAGATGATCTTCGGGCAAGAGTTATTAATCTCCTATCATCTGGACTTTCACCATCGGCTCTGGAATTTTACCAGATCTGCTCCGCACAAACGAAACACCAGCGCAATTCCAATTAAGCACTGGGTGCCTCCCTTGATGTGCGGAGCTCGCGGGCTCAACCGCCGGTCAGGATTTACGCCTAGCCCCGAAGATTAATCATTTGTTAGTATAACATAAAATCTTATCTTGTCAATAGGTTTAAAAATGCTTATAATAAACGATTATGGAAAATGTTATCAAAGAGACTCATAAGCTCCTGATAAAAAAAAGAAAAACAGTCTCCACCGCTGAATCCTGTACCGGCGGGCTACTGGCTAAGCTGCTCACTGATATCCCTGGCAGTTCAAGCTATTTTATCTTAGGGTTAGTTACTTACAGCAATAAAGCCAAGGAGACATTCTTAACTATCCCCCGCTCATTGATACTGAAAAACGGCGCGGTCTCTAAGGAGGTAGCCGAGGCCCTGGCTATAGGAGTAAGAAAAAAAATAAAAACTGATTTTGGCATAGGCATAACCGGCATAGCCGGGCCTACAGGTCAAACCCAGACTAAATCAATAGGCACGGTATTCATCTGCGTAGCTATGAAAAATAAAAAACTCTCTAAAAAGTTTATTTTTAGGGGAACCCGTCTAGGGGTAAGGCATAAGGCAGCCCTGGAAGCCATCAAATTACTTAAATCGCTGCTATAGATGAGGACATTTATCGCTATCCCCCTGCCTGTCGAGGTTAGGGAGTTTCTTAGAGTGATTCAAAACCAGCTTAAGGCCTGCGGATCAGATGTAAAATGGGTGGAGCCTGAAAATATACATCTAACCTTAAAGTTTTTAGGCGAGATTAGCGATGACCAATTAAGCCAAGTAAACGTAATTCTAGAAGAATTATCCAAAGATATCCTCTCTTTTACCGTAGCAATTTGTTCTATCGGCGCATTCCCCGGGATAACCTCTCCCAGGGTAATCTGGGCAGGGATTGATAAAGGCGATAGGGAAGTAAAAGATACAGCTAAAAGACTAGAAGAAAGACTATCCTTAATAGGCATACCCAAAGAAGAACGCGGATTTTCTTCTCATATTACTATAGGAAGGACAAGGTCTGGATTAAACTTAGATAAATTAGCAGGCGGTTTAGAAAAAATATCTCTGCTAGATAAGGATCAAAGGCGGGAATTCCAGGCCAGTAAAATTACTCTTTTTAAAAGTACACTTACCCCCAAAGGCCCTATCTACGCTACCTTAAAAGAAGCTAGCCTAAAGACAAACTGAAGAATAATATTAGTATATATAGCAGCTACAATATCGTCGCTCATAATACCTGCGCCCCCAGACAAAGACTGCAGTCTGTCAGCAGGATAAGGCTTGAGCGTATCTAATATGCGAAAGAGAAAAAAACCTATAATTACTATTCTTATATCATAAGGTAAAAAAAACAGGCTTAAAAGCATGCCGGAGACCTCATCTATCACAATACATCCGGCGTCTTTCTTTCCGGTGAGCTCTTCTGCCTTACCAGCTAGCAAGAATCCCAACAGGAGCAGCAATAAAATAAACCCCAGATACAAAAAGAAGTTGTCTTTAACCAGGTAAAATATAAATACGCCAACCAGGCTTCCTGCTGCGCCTGATAGCGGAAGGTAGCCTACGCAAAAAAAGGTGCTTAAGGCCATAGTAATTCTGTCTTGTATTCTCATTTATTTAAGTCACGTGCTTATTAAAACTTTGCGATTATCTTGCGGTTATCCCAAAGGTAGGAGAGTCCGGAATAAAGGGTGAGGATAACTGTGAAAAGCATAAATATATATATGCCCTGACGGAAGAGCGCCTCCCAGGAAGGATTCCAGACAAAAAAGGTCAGCATCACTTCTTTTAAAACAATGAAACCCAATATAGCAAATATTACGAACATCTGGGATGCGGTTTTATGCTTGCCTACCTTGGTCGCGGAAAGCACCTTTCCTTTATTCAACGCGAAAAGGCGCAAAGAGGTGATCAATATCTCCCGAGAGACGATGATCACAAACATCCAGGCCTCGATTAACTGCATCTGCACTAACGCGGCGAAGGCTGCCAATACCAAGATCTTATCCGCAATGGGATCCATCAGTTTTCCAAAGTCTGTAACCATATTTTTCTTTTTCGCAATCATCCCGTCGAATAAATCAGATAATGCGGCAAATATAAATATTGCAAGACTCAATGCCTTGGCCCATAGGCCATGACAGAACAAAAAAAACATAAAAACAAAGGTCAACACTATTCTTAATAAAGTCAGGCGATTGGCAATATTCATAATTGGGCCTCTCCTACCAGGTCATATTCTAAGGTGTCGGTAATCTTGACCTTGACAAAATCTCCTGGTTTAAGTTTTTTTGAAGAATTGACATATACTGCTCCGTCAACCTCAGGTGCATCATGCTGACTGCGCCCTAAATATAACCTGCACTTCTCTAACGCAACAGGCCCCACCTCTTTTTTTTCTTCTTCTTCTATCAAGACATCAATGACGCGGCCTAGGAACCTATTATTTATCTCCTGCGAAATCACCTGCTGTGTAGACATTATAATATCAAAACGCTGGCTCTTGATCTTTTGGGGAACCTGTTTTTCAAAGTCATATGCAGCAGTCCCCTCTTCCCTGGAATAGATAAAGGCACCTAATCTCTCAAACTTAGCCTCTTCTATAAAATCTACCAGCTCCCTGAACTCTTTATCAGTCTCGGAAGGAAAACCTGCTATCACTGAGGTACGTATAGAAACGCCCGGTATTTTCTTTCTAATCTTAGCAATAATCTCGGTAATCTCTTTTCTGGTTGTATTCCTGCGCATCAATTTTAAGATACGATCATTTATGTGCTGTATTGGTAAATCTATGTATTTGCAGATACGCGGCTGCTCGTTAATCAAATCTATAAGCTCATTATTAATACGGCTGGGGTATAGATAAAGCAGGCGAAACCATCTGATATGTTTAGTTGATTTAAGCATCTCGCTCAGAAGCTGTGGTAATTTCGGATCGCCGTAGATATCCATACCATAGCCGCTAATATCCTGGCCTACTATATTTACCTCTGCTACTTTCTTATTATCAAGCTTCTTTACCCTCTCCAGTAAAGAGCCCATATCAAGGCTAGTGAACTTGCCTTTTATCTTAGGGATAACGCAATAGCTACAGCTATTAATACAACCCTCGCAGATCTTAATATAGGCATAATGCCCAGGCGTCATCTGAAAAGACTCTGGAGAATGGTTGAGAGATACCCTGCCTACAAAGGCATCTACCTCCGGGAGTTCTTTTTTTAGCTGCTCCTTGTAGCGCTGAGGAAGGCAACCATAAACAATCAATTCTTTAAGCTGGCCCTCCTTCTTTAATCTAGCGAGTTCAAGTATAGCATCAATAGACTCTACGCGTGCATCTTCTATAAAAGCACAGGTATTTATAATGCCGATATCTGCCTTCTCGATATCGCTAACTAGAGAGTATCCTTTTTTAACCAACCTTCCTAAAATAGCCTCGGAATCCACTAAGTTCCTGGGACAACCAAGGCTCGTAATCCAAACTTTATCTTTCTGTCTCTGGCTCATCTTGCAATACTTAAACCTTCTTTGCTGATAGTTATGTTCTTAACCGACTGGCCTCTTTTACCGAGAGGATGCATTATAGGCTTACCGTTAACCTCCAAATCTACGACCCCGGCATTACCAAGGAAAAGCTCAATTTTATTCTTTGCGTGCCAGTTCTCAGACCTCCCCTTCATAAGCGTCCCGTAAAAAACAGTCTTTCCGTCGCTTTTAAGCTGCACAAGGCAATTCTCTCTGGCGTGAATAGCCAGCCACACCGTTAAAGGAACATCTGCCTTAGAAGGATTTTCGTTGCGGCTGGAGCTTACCTCTTGTTTCTTCTGCGCTTTATTTGTCTCAATAATCCTCTCGGGCTTAACTGCTTTAGCCGAAGTCAATCTTGGCTTATGCTGCGTTAAAATTCTCCGGCCAGAAAACATTCTACCCAAATTAAAAAGAAGAAAAATCAATGCCGCCATTGCCAGCAATGCCAGGATAGTTTTCATTTGCATGCGCATCTGCCTGATAAAGGCTGCACTCAAAAATACAGGGCTAGAAAGATGGGCTTGATTATCTTTCTTTGCTGAATTCAATTGCAGCGCGTATCTTGGTTCCTTATAACCTGCTATGTACTCTTTAGGGTCTACCCCCAAGAACTGACAGTACATCTTCAGGAATCCCTTTATGTATATGGGATTAAAATTAATAAGGCTATCCTCTTCTATCGACTTTAAGACATTCAGGTGTATCTTTGTCTTCTTGTGCACTTCCTCAAGACTGATGCCTTTTTCTAAGCGTATCTTTCTAAGCCTTAAACCAGCAGATTCCATAGCTATTCCTTATCCTCCTCCTGTAGTAAATCTCTTCCCAGCCACTCCTGCCTATCTACCAGGATCCTGCGCGGCTTACTCCCCTCGAAAGGACCAACAAGGCCTTCCTGCTCCATGGTATCAATAATGCGGGCAGCCCTGGTATAACCCAGGCGCATGCGTCTTTGTAGTATGGAAACCGAGGCCTGATTGCTCTCCATGATTATCCTGACTGCCTCGTCATAAAGCTCGTCTTTTTGTCCGTTAGCCAACATGGCCTTCCCCTGCTCCTTCAGTATCTCTTCGTCATATACCGGCTCGCCCTGGTCCTTAATAAAATCCACTACCCTGTTTATTTCTTTATCGCTAACCAAAGTCCCCTGTATACGTATCAATTTTGATTCACCGGGACGCAAAAACAACATATCGCCCTTACCCAGAAGTTTATCCGCGCCGTTCATATCTAAGACTGTGCGCGAATCGACCTTTGAGGCCACCTTAAAAGAGATACGCGCAGGCAGGTTTGCCTTAATGACTCCGGTAATGACATTTACCGAAGGCCTCTGCGTGGCTAATATCAGGTGTATCCCCACCGCGCGCGAAAGTTGCGCAAGCCTGGTCACCGCATTCTCAATCTGGTCGCTAGCTACGTTCATCAGGTCGGCAAATTCATCTATAATAACCACTATGTACGGAATCCTCTCCTGCTTTTCATTATAGGCCTCAATATTCCTTGTGCCTGCCTTTGCCAGCAGCCGATACCGTTCTTCCATCTCATTAACCACCCAGTTAAGCGCAACAGAAGTCTTTTTGGCATCAGTAACCACAGGACATAAAAGATGCGGCAGTCCGTTAAAAGGCATCAGTTCCACCATCTTAGGATCAACCATCAGGAATTTTAAATCACTAGGCGTAGCCCTAAAAAGCAAGGAAAGAATTAAAGAATTTACGCAGACGGTCTTACCTGAACCAGTGGTTCCGGCGATTAAAAGATGCGGCATCTCATCCAGATCAGCGATCATCGGCTGGCCTGAGATATCTTTACCTAAGGCTAAGGTTAAGACAGACTTTGCCTGCTGGAAGACGCTAGAACAGAGCACCTCTTTTAGATACACAAAACTGCTCTCTGAATTGGGTACTTCTACCCCTACCCTGCCCTTGCCGGGGATAGGCGCAATAATACGCACTGACTGGGCTTTCATCGCTAACGCTATATCGTCGCTTAAGGCCACAATACGGTTGAGCTTGACTCCAGGAGCAGGCTCAAGTTCATAACGCGTAATCACCGGTCCGCGCTCGATATCCGTAACCTTAGCCGAGATATTAAAATCTTCCAAAGTCTCCTCCAGGATCCTGGCGTTTGCTTCCAGATCATCTTTAATCTGCCTGGCTTCAAGCGGAGGAGGAGAATCCAGCAAATCCAAGGAAGGGAAATGGTAATCGCCTACCTTTAACTCCTGAGGCCTCACCTTAGGCTCTACTGTCTCTTGCGGCTTGGCCTTAATCTGTATTTTGGTTTTTATTAACGTAGCATCGCTTAGGGCTATCTTTGGTTTTTCCGCAATAACAGGTTTAGCCTTTAGTAGTGAGGTTATTTCGGTTGCCTTCTTAAAAGATTCTGGAGCTTTATTTGCTGGTTTTAACCTGGGCTTGAGTTTTAATACTGACTGTAAAAGAAATTTGACCTTATCGAAGGAATTATTAAAGAATGAAGAGATCAGGGTCTCGGTAACCAAGGCAGAGGAGAGCATCATCAGGGTAATAAAAATAATATAGCCTCCGAGCCTCCCGAAATAACCGATGGCAAAACGGGATATGGCCAGGCCCAGAAAACCTCCCCTGGAAAAACCTATTGCCTCATTCTGCTGGCCAAACATACCTATAAATGAACTTAGCGATAAAAGCAAAACCAGCATCCCCAGGATCCTAGCCGGGCTTAGGTAGGGCTTCTCCTGCCTGAAGAGGCTTACTCCTAAAAAAAGTATAATTACGGGTATAAGATAACTTGACCAGCCGAATAAAAATAAAATCAATCCAGCTAAATATGCGCCAAATGTCCTGATGAAGTTTTTCGGTGGGATATTGGGATGGGAAGTATAAAAACTTAAATCAAAAGGAGTAAACGACGCCAGGCTTGCCAAAACGATAAGTCCTGCCGCCAAAAGCATAACGCCCTTGAACTCATTTAATTTTCTTTCTCTCACCCTTCGCTATTTTCCTCAGCTTGTTTTTTGCTTAAGTTGATCCTGCCCAATTCATCTATGCCGATAACCTTGACCTTGATCTCATCTCCGAGCTTGACCACGCTCTCCACCTCTTTTACAAAACTCTTGGCTAGCTCAGAAACATGCACCAGGCCTTCCTTGCCCGGGGCAATCTCACAGAATGCTCCAAACGGCATAATCCGCTTTACCTTACCTATATATATACGGTTAACTTCTATATCATCCGTAATCCCCCTTATCATATTAATTGCTTCCCGGGACTTGACTGGGTCGGTGGAAGAAACAAAAACACTGCCATCATCCTGTATGTCTATGCTGGCACCAGTAGCTGCTATAATCTTCTTTATAGTTTTACCGCCCGGGCCAATGAGGCCGCCTATCTTCTCAGGATTGACTTTAAGTATCTCTATGCGCGGCGCATAACTGGACAATTCCTGCCGAGGAGTAGCAAGGGCCTCTTTCATCTTGCCTAAAATAAAGAGCCTGGCTTCATTTGCCTGCGCCAGACACTTATTCAGTAAATCCAGACCTATGCCATCGATCTTAAGGTCTAATTGCACGGCAGTAACCCCCTTGACTGTCCCGGCAACTTTAAAATCCATATCTCCAAAATGGTCCTCAAGGCCAGCAATGTCAGTAAGTATAACTGCCTTATTGCCTTCTTTAATAAGCCCTAAGGCTACGCCACCTACGGCATCACTTATGGGGACCCCGGCATCCATTAAAGAAAGTGTAGCGGCGCAAACCGAAGCCATGCTGGAAGAACCGTTGGATTCCAAGATTTCAGATACAACCCTGATGGTGTATGGAAATTTATCCTTAGAGGGCATCACAGCCAGAAGCGACTTCTCTGCCAGAGCGCCATGGCCTATCTCTCTGCGGCCTGGACCGCGCACCGGAGCGGTCTCGCCTACGCTAAAAGGCGGAAAACTGTAGTGCAACATGAAAGTTTTATGCTTCTCGCCCTCAAGGGCTTCAACCATCTGCTCATCGTCTCCTGTCCCTAAGGTAGTAACTGCCAGGCTCTGAGTCTGGCCGCGCGTAAAAAGGCTTGAACCGTGCGTGCGCGGCAATACCGAAACTTCGCAGGTAATAGGGCGTATATCCTTAAAGCCACGGCCGTCAATACGTACCCCCTCTACGGTAATCTTACGGCGCATCTGCTCTTTTTCTACTTCCAAAAGGCCCATCTTTATATCGACTGCCTCATAACCTTCTTCGGTAAGCTTAGACTCTAATTCTTTAAATAATAAATCTACTTCCTCTTCGCGATCTTCTTTCTTAGCCAGTTTATATACATTGCTTAACCTGTCTTTAGACAGCTCTTCTATCTTTTGTTGCAGCGCAGGATCGACCTTCTTGTATTCTATTTTGGCTTTTTCTTTTCCGTATTCGCGCTTAAATTCTTCCTGCATATTTATGATGCTCTTTAGGTTTTCGAAACCAAATTTTACCGCTTCTAGATACGTATCCTCTCCCACCTCTTTAGCCTTAGACTCAAGCATAACTATTCCATTGCCGTTAGAGGCCACTATTACTTCCAGTTCAGAATTATCTAATTGTGCATAGGTAGGGTTAAGGATAAATTCATTGTTCACCCTGGCCACGCGGCAGGCAGCCAACGGCCCCGCAAAGGGTATATCAGATATACACAGGGCTGCTGAGGCACCGATTACCGCAAGCACATCAGGTTCATTTTCTCCATCACTAGAAAGTACCATTGCCATAACCTGAACTTCGTTTAAAAAACCTTTAGGAAAAAGCGGGCGTATCGGACGATCAATTAGCCTGGCGGTTAAGATCTCGCTCTCCGAAGGCCTACCCTCTCTCTTAAAAAATCCTCCGGGGATTCTTCCGGCCGCATATGTCCTTTCCTGGCATTCTACTGTTAAAGGGAAGAAATCCCGGCCCTCCCTGGGTTCCTTGGACATACAAGCGGTAACTAAGACCACGGTGCCTCCGTACTGAACAGTAACTGAGCCGTTGGCCTGTTTGGCGATTTTACCTGTCTCTAAAATCAATTCTTCGCTTCCAAATTT
>JBAXNZ010000003.1:0-21563 GCA_037133515.1 bacterium | reverse complement strand
CTAACCCCAGAGAAACCGCGCTGGAACTATGGCCGGCAGTAAACGGGTCATATTCAGATTCTTCGTGACAAGGAAAACCGCTTAAGCCCTGGTATTGGCGCAGGCAATCAAAATCTTTATTGCGGCCGGTTAGAATTTTGTGTGCGTAGGCCTGATGCCCGACATCCCAGATAATTTTATCTTTGGGCGCATTTAGGCAGCAATGCAGGGCAATCACCAGCTCTACTGCCCCCAGGCTTGAGGCCAGATGGCCTCCGCGCGAAGAGACAACCTCTACCATCCTGGCCCTGACCTCGAAAGCTAGGACAGCCAGCTCTTCGGGGTTTAGCGCCTTTAAGTCTTGCGGCGAATTAATCTTTTCTAAAAACATTAACTTGGCTCTCCTGGTTCCTCGTCTTGGAATTTCTCTAAAGAATACTTGCCGTCTTTCTTCATCAATAGTTCCACTTTACGCTGGGCATCGTTTAAGACCGCAGAGCAGCCCTGCGCCAGCTTAATCCCTTCTTCGTATTTCTTAAGCGATTCCCCCAGGGTGAGCTTTCCGCCACCCAGCTCATCAACAATCTTCTGTAACTTTTTAATGTCTTCTTCAAGGTTTGTTTTTTCTTTCATTTTTCATTACCTCCTTGACTTCTGCTATGAAGCTCCCATTGGCCAAAACAGTCTTTATTAAGTCTTTTGGCTTAAGCATTGAGGCCTCCCTAATAACTGAGTTCTGCGGCAATATCATGCTTAGGCTATAGCCCCGCGATAATACCGCCAGGGGGCTTAACGCATCCAGCCTCTGAAAAAGGCCTGATGCCTTTTGATCCAAAAGCTCTAAGGTATGTTTCATATTATTGGATAATCTAACCCTAAGCTCATCAAGCAGCTGCTCCTTCTCAAGCAACCTGTCTAGCGGACTCTTAAGCATATGCCGAAGAGCAACTAAACTATTTTTTAGCCTATATATAACCTCTGATACAGAGGAATTCAATTCATATCGGTAGCCGTCTAGCTCTGCCAGGATTGCGTTCTTTTTATCCACGATAATCTTAGCTGCTGCCGAGGGAGTCTCCACAAAAAAATCAGCTGCCAGGTCAGAGAGGGCGATATTTATCTGATGGCCTACTGCTGAAATAGTAGGTATCTTGGAATTATATACTGCCCTGGCTACTCTCTCCTCATTAAAAGACCAGAGGTCTTCGCTACTTCCTCCTCCGCGGCAGATAATAATCAAGTCTACCTCTTTGAATTCATTTAAATCCGCTATTGCCTCGGCAATCTCGCGGGAAGCGCTCTCTCCCTGCACGCGCACAGAACGTATTAAAAGATCTACGCAAGGCGATCCTTTTTTAAGTATCTGCATGATATCCCGTAGCGCCGCCCCTGAGCTTGAAGTTACGATACCTACTCGAAAGGGCATAAGCGGGAGTGATTTCTTATGAGCCGCGTCAAAGATCCCTTCTTTAAGCAGCTTATTTTTTAATTGTTCGAATGCCAGCTGCTGCGCGCCGATCCCTTTAGGCTCAACCCGCTCTACAATCAGCTGATATTGCCCGCGTGGAGGATAGACGTCAACTTTTCCGAAACAAATAACCTTAAGGCCGTCTTCAAGCTTAAATTTGAGGTTTTTATTATAGCGGCCAAACATCGCCGCAGCCAACACCGCATCCTGGTCCTTCAGGGAAAAATAAAAATGCCCTGAGCTATGGGCCTTGAAATTGGATACCTCTCCTTCTACCCAGACCTGGGCAAAGGTATTTCCCAGGATTAACTTTATATCCTGGGTAATCTGTGAAACTGTATAGATATGCTGTTTCTCTTCCAGGGTTACTCCCTCAAAGGCAAGGTCACGTTGATCGCCTGCGCCTCGGCAGGCACAACAGCAGACTCTATGGCCTTGGGTTTTGGCTTTAGCACAATAATCTGCACAGAATAAGGGCTGAAGGCGAGCGTTTCCGTATAGGAAGCGCCGGCTGCCACTTCTTTCTGTTCAAGTGGCACAAATTCAGCGCTCAGGCCGCCGGAGGCATCGATTGCATATCTTTGATATAAGTAATCCACCTTTAAGTTCTTTAACGTAAAGCTTAGGTTACGCATAGTAGCGCTAAACTTGATCCCTTTATCGTTTAATTCACAGGCCTTCTTGAGCAAAGTCTTTAGCCTTCCGCTAAGCTTAAGCTTGGAGGGGTCAATATCTCTGCGCAAGATACTCTCCAGCCTATCAGAATGGACCAGGCTAAGTATGGAGCGCCTCTCTGCTGTATTGAGGCTGGCTATATTGCGGGAAAGGTAGTTATTGGCCAGGGCAGGGTCAATATAATTATAGAATAACATGGTGTAGGAATCCCCTGACCTTGAGGCAACAACACCCATAAACTCATCATTAATCTTAGCTGATGGGAAAAAATCATTGCCTAGGCCAGCCATTGTTTTAAAAAGATTATAGGTAGGCTTAGGCCAGCCCTTAGGCTTAGAGGATTTCGCGTCAAACCAGAATACCCCTAAGTTCCTTATCACGCCCTCTTTATTACCCTGAAAATCCTCCATGCAAAAATAAATCTGGTAATCCAGCCCCGCCTCATACATGTTTTTCATGCGGCTTAAGGCATAACTGGCAGCGATATTGCTTTTTTCGTGCCTTGCAGGGAGAAAGTTTGCGCCGCTATCGTAGTTCCATTCATCTACAATCAAAGAGGTATTTTTATCAAGATTAAAATATGAAAGCCAATCCCGCACCAAGGCAAGAGAGGTCTTACCATATGAGGTCAGCTCTTTTTCTACCTGAGGATCGCTCGTATAAGTATGCCAGCTAATAAAATCTAACGGAAGACGATAATGAGAAGAAAATTTAATGAGTTCATAGATTAGGCTTTTCTCTGGGGCAATGATATTATTGCCGTCGAAATTCTGGAACCACCAGCTTACGCTAGGGCCGCCCAGCGGGATATGGGTCTTGTATTCCCGCTCTAATTCCATTACGGTTTCAGCGACTGAGCGGTAGAGGTTCATATACTCCTGCTTTCTACCCAAGAAGAAATCATCCAAATCAGGAGCGCTCCAGACTTCATACCAAATATTATATTTTTTATCGCAACTTAAGTCTTTGATATACCCCCTGATTAATGCCTTGAATGCCCTCAGGTCCCAGGGCGGCGATTTTTTATCTAAAACCTTGCCCAGGCCAGCAGGGGTGCCAAAGATATCCAAGATAACCACGCCACCAGAGTCGCTGATCCTCTTAATGATACCTTCGTAGTTTGCCAGCAATTCCCCCTGAAGCTGCCTGTTTTTTGCCAGATCGTTTATCTCCCAAAGATTGTACTGCAGGCGGTATACGCCAGAGAAGCCGATCTCTTTCTGCCAAAGGTCTAGAATCTCCGGGGCAGCCAGATTCTGCGGCCAGTTTAGCTCGCGGTTAAAACCACGGCCGCTTAAATCAATATTTGGCTTAAAAACCTTGGGCAGGGCAATTGTAGGAGAGGAGAGGTCCAAACTAAACTCTATATCTTCGCTTTGGGCAAGGCTGAATTCAAAATTAGCGCAAAAGAGGAGGCAGGCCAGGACAAAACAAAAAAGATACGCTGCACCTGGGCCGTAAATAACTCTTTTCATTATCTTAATAGTTTTCTCTGTATCCGAATAATAGAGCGGGCGTGGCCGCTCTTTTCATCTATGTCCAGGACTACTCCTTCCAAAACTACATTATCCTTGGCTACTTCAAACCTCATAGGCAGGGCGCTGACGAACCTGGCCAAGACATCTTCTATTTTTCTTCCAATAACCGAATCATGTGACCCGCACATCCCTACATCAGTAATATAGGCGCTACCCTGAGGCAGGATCTTCTCGTCAGCAGTTGGTATATGCGTATGCGTACCCAGGATCGCGGAGACCTTGCCATCCAGATACCAGCCCAAGGCTACCTTTTCAGAGGTGGCCTCAGCATGAATATCCACAATGATTACCTTGGTTTCTTTAGCGAGCTCATCTACCAGCCGGCGGCCGGCCTTAAAGGGACAATCCAAGGCCTCCATAAAAACCCTACCCTGCAGATTAACCACGCCTAATTTAAGGCCACCTTTAGTCTTAAATATTGCCGAGCCTCTCCCCGGGGCCCCTTCGGGGAAATTAGCAGGCCTGAGTATCCGTTCTTCCTGGTCGATAAACTCTATTATCTCGCTCTTCTTCCAGATATGGTCTCCTGAGGTAAGCGCATCTAGCCCTGCATCAAACAATTCCCTGGAGACTTTAGAGGTAATCCCTGAGCCTCCGGCTGCATTCTCGGCATTGGCAATGGTAAAATCCAGGCTAAATTCCTGCTTTAGCCCCTGCAATAATTCCTTAACCGCTTCCCTGCCCGGCGAACCTACTATATCTCCGATAAATAATATTTTCATAATAGCCTACTTGGCATACTCGATTGCCCTGGTTTCGCGGATAACGTTCACCTTGATCTGTCCTGGGTATTCCATGCCTTCCTCTATTTTTTTGCGGATATCGCGCGCCAGGTTTATGGCATCGCTATCCGATATCTTCTCCGGCTGCACGATAACGCGTATCTCACGACCTGCCTGTATAGCGTAGGATTTCTCGACACCCTTAAAGAGATTGGCAATGGACTCTAGCTTATCCAGCCTCTTTATATAAGTCTCTAGCGTCTCCCTGCGCGCTCCGGGGCGGCTGGCGCTTATAGCGTCTGCTGCTATAACTAAAACAGCATAGAGGCTCTTGGGCTCTGCCTCTTCATGATGCGCCTCAATCGAGCCCACTACTTCCTGCCCCTCTCCATATTTCTTGGCTAGGTCCGCGCCTATCTTGGCGTGCGTGCCCTCAATCTGATGATCCACTGCCTTGCCGATATCATGCAAGAGCCCGATGCGCCTGGCTAACTTAAAATCCAGGCCTAATTCAGAGGCTGTCACGCCGATAAGAAAAGAAACTTCCTTAGAGTGTTGCAGGGCATTCTGGCCAAAGCTGGTACGGTATTTGAGCCGGCCCAAGAGCTTGATTAACTCCGGGTGCAGGCCGTTTACGCCGGAATCGAATGCCGCGCGCTCTCCTTCTTCGCGTATCTTATCCTCCATCTCTTTCTTGGCCTTATCCACAATCTCCTCGATCCTACCCGGATGAATCCTACCGTCAGAGATAAGTTTTTCTAGGCTCAAGCGCGCTATTTCTCTACGCACGGTATCAAAACAGGAGAGGGTCACTGCCCCCGGGGTATCATCTATGATCACATCTACTCCGGTAGCCATCTCCAGGGCGCGGATATTGCGGCCCTCTCTTCCGATAACCCTGCCCTTCATTTCGTCATTGGGCAGATTGACAACGCTAATGGTAGACTCTACCGCCTGTTCTGCCGCACACCTCTGTATGGAAAGGCTGACGATCTCCCTGGCCTTTTTATCCGAGATGCTGCGCAGGTCTTCCTCCTGTCTTTTGATGAAGACCGCCTTCTCTGTATTCAATTCTTCGTTAAGGCGACTAAGCAGTATCTGTTTAGCCTCTTCTGCCGAGAGCGAAGAGATCTTCTGCAGCCTTTCCTTCTCTTCAGCAATGAGGGCGTGCAATTGGGCATCTTTAGCCTTTAGCGCCTCTTCCTGTTTCTTCAAGCCCTCCTGCCTGAGCTCAAACTCTTTTTCTTTCTTTTCCAGAAGATCGAGCCTGCGGTCAATATTCTCTTCTTTTTGAACAAGCCTCTTCTCTAAATTGGCTATCTCCTGGCGCCTCTCCTGCGTGGAGCGCTCAAAATCCTGACGCATACGGTAAAGCAGGTCTTTGGATTCAAGCTCTGCCTCCCGGCGCTTATCCTGCGCATCTTTGTGCGCCTGTTCCAAAATGTGTTTTGCCTTAGCCTCAGCGTCTTGGATCTTCCTCTCGGCTATATAGCGCCGAAAGATATAACCCAAAGACAGTGCGACCAGGGCAATAGCGATATATATAATAATGTTCAACATGGTATTTCCTGCCCTCCTTTATGTAGATTCTTCCTAAAAACTTTTTTAGATTAACGTTCTGGTTTTGAAACTGACGCGCTCTTTAGCTATCAGTTAAAGAGCACCTTTTTGACGCTTACATCATGCGTGGTGGCGGGTAATGAAGGCAAGATTTGGAAGTCGAATGCCAGGCCAAGAGTAGGGGTGCGCCGGGGTAACCTCTTAAGTAGCTTGTCATAGCAGCCCTTGCCGCGCCCCAGACGGTTACCGCGTTTATCAAAAGCAACACCTGGCACAATCACTAGATCTATCTTGGACAAGTCAATCGGTCTTTGAAGCGCAGGCTCGTATACCCCGTAAGGGCCTTTGCGTAAGCGCGCATGACCCTTTAGGATTACGGGATAAATTATCCCCTTCTTTTTACAAGCCGGCACTGCGACTATCTTACCTAACCTTCTTGCCTCTTCTATCATTTGCCTTGTATCAACCTCGCCATCAAACGAGATGTAAAACATCACGATCCTTGCTTTCTTAAAACCTGAGGTTCTAAAAAGTTTATCAAATATTACCTTGCTTTTTCTCTCTCGACTTTCCTCCTTCTGTGTTTTTAATCTCAAGAGAATCTTACTACGAATCTGTCTTTTTGTCAACATCGCCTGCTATAAATAAAAGCTAATGTTCGTGTTTTGGTGTGTCTATATCAAAAGGTACAGGCCTACCCTGTCTTTGATAGTAATCTTTGATCGCGCCTTTCAATGCCTGCTCTGCCAGGACCGAACAATGCATCTTTACCGCAGGTAGCCCTCCCAGGGCCTGGGCCACCGCCTTATTAGATACACCCAAGGCCTCCTCGATAGTCTTTCCCTTGACCATCTCGGTGACCATGGAGCTGGTGCTGATTGCCGCTCCGCAACCGAAGGTCTTAAACTTGGCATCGGTGATGATCCCGTTCTCTACCTTTATATACATGCGCATCACATCCCCGCAGACGGGATTGCCGACGTTACCTATGCCATCCGCCTCCGGGATCTCCCCGACGTTACGCGGATGCAGAAAATGGTCCATGACTTTCTCATTATAGGGGAGCTGTTCCATATCAAGCAGTGAGTATCAATTTACGCGGCCGAAGGGCCTTCTTGTGGTCTTTGACCGGGTGTATCTTTTTTAAATTAGCGAGCTTGTTTTTCTTCTCTAATTCTTTATAGATTAAGACCCAGGCGCAATCCTTGTCCTTATCTACCTCGCACTTTCCCTTGTCCATCCCGCCGCAAGGCCCGTTTAAAAGTCCTTTGGCGCAGAGAGTAACCGGGCAGATCCCACCGGTAATATCCAACACACACTCCGCGCAGAACGAGCACTTTTCGTAGAAATTACCTTGGGCATCCATAACCGCGCCAAAGAGGCTGTTGCAACCGGGAAGCACTGCGAGACCCAGCCTGTCGTTATCTTTAACTGACTGCGCCCCTAAGCCGCAGGCTAAAACTAAAACAGCCTCGGCCTGACGCAGGGCCTTTACATTCTTGGCTAATTCTGTCTTGATTTGTGAGGCAACGCAGGGAGCCGAAGGTATACACATGCCTAAAACAGTCTTTCCCTTTTTTTCCAGGATCGCCTTAAGCGCCAGGAGCTCTTTCTCTCCTCCGGTCTTACAGGTAGTAGCGCATTCCCCGCAACCTACTAGAAATACACTAGCATAGTCCTTGAGGCTATCTATAATCTGGGCAATGGGTTTTTGCTCTGTAATAATCATTTTTATCCCCTAACTAAACAATTTTAACATGAATAGACTCAAGGCTCAAGTAAAAATAAGCCCTTTGCCATTTTTATAGTAATATGCTCTCCGTCCTGCCAAGGCCAGAGCATTGCAAAGATGAAAGAGGAATCCTCGTGCCAGAAATACAGGGTCTGGCCTTTAATAATCCCGCCGAATTCTTTTATCGCCTTCTGGGCCTGTGGGGAGGACTGATTCTGGGGGGGGCCGAAGAGATTATCGAGCCTTAAGATGAGTTCGCTCAACTTATCTTTTACAATCACTATCTCCAGGTAATTCTCGTTATCTGCCCGAGAGGTTTCAAAGCCGACCTCTTTGACTGTTTTTCTTAGTTGCTCAAATTTCATCTAATTCCCTCTCTGTTATTTCACAAAGAATCATTGCGGCCAGCGTGGCTGGTTTTAACGCCCCTGGATTTTAACTCAGCTAGTTTTTCCCGTGAGCATTTAGAACATAAAAAAACCGGCTCTGATTCTGTGCGGTCGTAGCTGCCGGAGCGCACCAGCCGACGCAGCAGGGCCTCTTTTTTGCATTTCTGACAGATACCTTTTTCTTTCAAATGCCAGACCTCAAGGCGAGGCGAGGTAAAGATAAACCTATCCACCCAAAAGAATATCGCCCCACCTACCAGATTTGCAATAATGGTAGAGCCCAGGCCTACGCCCAGGTGCTTGACTACCAGCCATAATATCGGGGTGCTTAACTGCCATCGAAAGAGATAAAAAATAAACCTTTTCATAGTTAATTACAAAAGTTAATATTATCTTCTTTAAGTTTCTTTATAGTGTATGCGGCAATAAGGTCATTGGCTTTTGAATTAGGATAAGTCCAGACCCTTAAGGTATTTATATCAGGGTTTATCCTACTAAATTCCTCAAGCGGGTCAATAATAACGATATTCTCGTGGCGAATCTCTCTTGCCAGTATCTGGTGAATATAGCCAAAGGGGTAACCCTCCCGGAAATCCTTAACCGGGAGCGAAAGCTCAGTCACAACCAAAAGCGCCATCTTAATCCCGGCTTCATTAGTTAAATCGCCCATCTCTAAAACCGCATCCTTGGCATCCTGCCAGCACTGCGTGCTATAAAAATAACGGTAGTTATCCTCGTCGCTTTTTATGCCCTTGGAGAGCCTCTCTGCCTTGATACGGTGCTTTTTCATCCTATATAAAATATATCTTGCAAGGAGTGAGTGGCGGTTGATAAAATTCTTTTTAAAATAATACTCCGGGTAATCAGGGTCATTGAAGCAATAATAGACTATCACTAAGTCAGGATCGTATTTAAGCGCCTTAGCCTTAAGCAGTTCAAGCTCCTGTATGCTGTTATATCCTTCTACCCCCATATTCAGCACTTCAAATCTTTTCCCCGGGCAGCCGACTGAGAACCCCTCCTCCAGTTTCTGTGCCAGGCTATCCTCCCATTTAGTAAGGCGGGAGAAGGTTACGGAATCGCCGATCATCACTACGCGATAGAGACCCTTCTCTTTTTTAAGTGGGTATTCTGGGCCGCGAAAACCGTCGGAGTTTATCACAATCCCCTCATAATGCCCGGGTATATTGAGCCGGGCCCTGGGTTTAAACTCATAACGCAAGACCACATTTGCACTCTTCTGATAAAGTTCTCCTTTTAGCCCGCTCATTTGCCAGAAGAGGCGTAAGGCCAACTCAAAGAGCAGAAAAAAAACTACTAAGACCAGGATGATCGTAACTACCGGGTGGAGTATTTTTTTCATAAGCAGCCCTGCGCAAAAGAAGGCACTTAACTATTGTTCTCTTGGACAAACTTCTTGATTTCTTCTATGTTTTCCAGTATAAGCTTGGCCTTACTTAGACCAAAAGAGAAGGGGTACTGGTCGTTTTCATCCCTTTTGATGACTAATATGGGCTTTCCTTTGAATTCGCTGCGTTCTATCACATCTGCCTCCTTGTTGTTATTGACGGTTTTGGTCTATTTTATCGTAAAGATAGGCCCGGTACCCAGGGCCGGAATAGGAAGAGGGATAATCCACCTTCCAATAGGTATCGTAAGAATTATCTCCGGCTATATTAGCAATAAAACGGAAACCCTTTTCTTTGTTTTGTTCTAAACTAAAATTGGGCGAGAGCGTAACGGTCTTGCGCCAGTCATCTGGCAAGACGTGCATCCCGGTAACCTTATCCACAAAAGAGGATTCTAGCTCCTCCTGAGTCATCTGGGGATGCTTTATATAATATTCGTAGAGCTGCGCCGGAGTAATACCAAGGGCCTGGATCCATTCAGTATCCTTTGTGTAACTGCTATAAAGTGCCCTGGCTGGTTCTTCCACCTTAAAGTGTTCAGAGACCACCTCCCATTTTGACCAGGGATAGGCATTCTTTGCTAAAGCCACCTGGCAGAGTTTTCCATCCGGGGCTTTAATGGTCATAACTACGTAGTCTACTCCTGCCAGCTCGCGCGTACCGAGGTTGACTACCTCTATAATCTCAAAGGCGCCCTCATAGCTGCCTAGTTGCTTGGTGAGAAAAAAGACCAGGTTATCCTCAAGGTCTCTGGTTAAAAAATTTGGCCTGCCCGTATTCACTATCAACCTGGCAGGACGATAGACTGCCTTTTTATCGCGATAATTCCAGTACATTGTCAGGCCTACTGCCGCAATCAACGCCACTTCCAATAACAATACTAATATTCTTTTCATGCGGAAAACCTCTCTGAAGAGAGCTTATCCAGGCGTTCTTTAATCTTGACTTCGTAACCGGCCTGTACAGGCTCATAGTATTTAACTTTTTTTCTAGTATACTTCTGTTTTACATAATGGCCTGCGAAATCATGCGGATATTTATAGCCCTCTCCGTGGCCCAGCGCCTGGGCGCCAGAATAGGAGGCATCCTTAAGGTGGTTGGGTACCTCCTGTATCCTTTGCTCCTCTATATCCTGCGTAGCTCTTTCAATAGCCAGGTAGCTTGCGTTTGATTTGGGGGCGCAGGCAACATAAATCACTGCTTGGGCCAAAGGGATGCGTGCCTCAGGCATCCCTACGAACTCTGCTATCTGCAGCGCAGCATTAGCCAAAACCAAAGCCAGGGGGTCGGCGTTGCCCACATCCTCTGCAGCAGCAATACAGACCCTGCGGGCAATAAAACGCGGATCTTCCCCGGCACAGAGCATCTTAGCCATCCAGTAAAGAGCCGCATCGGGGTCAGAGCCGCGCATGGACTTGATAAAGGCCGAGGCAGTATCATAATGCGCATCTTCATCCCGGTCATAAAGCAGGGGTTTTTTCTGGATAGACTCCGCAGCTACCTCTAGGTTAAAATCAATAGTACCGTCTTTAGACTTGGGGGTAGTTAAGGCAGCTACCTCCAGGGCATTCAGGCAGCGGCGGGCATCTCCTTCGCAGGACTTGGCTAAAAAGGCCAGGGCCTTTTTCTCAACCCTAAGTTTTAGGCCCCCCAGGCCTCTTTCTTTATCCTTAAGGGTGAGGTTTAGTATATCTATTATCTCATCCTCTTTTAAGGTCTTCATTTCAAATACCAGCGAGCGCGATAAAAGCGGGGCAACCAGTGAAAAGTAAGGATTATGGACGGTCGCGCCTATCAGGATGGGGTTGCCCTCCTCTAAATCGGGCATTAACACGTCCTGTTGGGCCTTGTTAAAACGGTGTATCTCGTCGATAAAAAGTATGGTCTTAGTAGAGGTACTGGCTTTTTTATGTTTGGCCTGCAGGATAACCTTGCGCAATTCCTCTACGTTAGAAGTAGTGGCGTTTATAGCTACGTAGTTTGACTTGGTGAGATTGGCGATACACCAGGCCAGGGAGGTTTTACCTACCCCGGGCGGCCCATATAATACGAGAGAGCTGACCCGGTCTGCTTCGATTGCCCGTCGCAAGAGCTTGCCAGGCCCCAAGAGATGCTTTTGACCTATGAACTCATCGAGTGAGCGCGGCCGCATGCGCACTGCCAAAGGAAGGTCTTTGTTGGTTTTCTTTTGATCTGGTGATTCCGAAAAAAGGTCCATATGCTTTCTTCTCCCACCCTAGGTATGAGTAGGAGGGTGGGATTATTTCTCCCCCGTCGCCTTGCTTCGTCTTACGAAGCAAGGCGAAGCAACGGGGGAGAAATAAAAATCCCCGCACTGTGCCGTTGAATACGATGGTCTGAACCGATTTGGTTTCAGGTGGACACTCTCCCAACTACGCCGTAGCGTAGCTGGAGCCAAGCGCCCAGTTTGTTGGTGTTGGTTCAATAATCATCAAATATTCCAACGCGCACGGCAGGGATATTTTAAAAGAACGTCTCTACTTGTTAAAAAATTATAGCACATCTTGGAGAAAAGTCAACTGTTAACGCATACTGGCGCCAAAGCGCTCTTTTAACTTGGCAGAGACCTGCGCATGCAGGGGATTAATCTCTGCCTCGGTTAAGGTCCTATCCCCTAAACGATAAAAGCAAGATAAGGTTAGGCTTCTGTGCCCTTGGGGTATCTGTTTACCCTGATAAGAATCGCTGATTTTAAGCTCAGCTAGATACCCTGCGCCTATCTCTTTTACGGCAGCCAAGACTTCTCTTATGGACACATCCTCTTTTACTATAATACTGATATCCCGCTCTATCCCCGGGTATTTAGGAAGCGGGCTAAATTTCCTGTCTTTATGCATAGCTGACAGGACTTTCTCCAGGCATAATTCAAGGCAAAAAACCTCTTTATTCTTAATGTCTAAACGCAATAATACCTCTTTGTCCAAAGCGGTTATTGCGCCTATCTTTTCCTGACCAAGCAGAATGGCTGCCTTATCAATACCCTCGCCAATAAAAGAATAGCCCTGTATATCCAGCCTGTTAAATAAAGATTCTGTAATACCCTTTAGCTGCCTTGGGCCTGATTCTTCTTTGGTCAAGCCCTTGGTTAAAAGCAGTGATTTCTCTCCGCAGATAACAATCCCCAAAAATAACTCTTCCTGAGGTGTGCCTGCATTGGAAAGCGTAAATACCTTGGCTGTTTCAAATATAGCGATATAATCCTGTTTCTGGTTAAGGTTATAAGCCAGACATCTGACAAGGGAAGGCAGGAGCGTGGGCCTAAGTATCTGCTGCTCCTTACTTAGGGGATTCTTAATCGCAATAGTGCCCTTGATACTTATCCCGCAGTCAGATAATAGCTGGCTGCTTACCAGGCTATGGGTAATCACCTCGCTTAACCCTAGGCCAACTAGGATATTCTTAACCAGGCATGTGCGGTCCCTTGCGGTCTCTAAGATAGGCTTGGGCCTAAGCGCAGGCAGGCTAACCATTATCTTTTCGTAACCGTGTATACGCGCCAATTCTTCAATTAAATCTATTGCCGAAGTGATATCTTGGCGAAAGGCCGGCACATGCACCAGAAATTTGCCTTTAGTCTTTGCGCGCATATTAAAGCCTAAATTAGAGAGTATGGTTTTTGTCTCACTCGCTGAGATATTTGCTCCCAAGATACGCCCTACCTCTTTTACATCTAATAATACGCTATTGTTTTTAACTTTTATTGAGCCGCAGGACCTATTCAGAACGTATTCTCCTCCGGCGAGCTCAAGGATTAAACTAGTTGCCCTAAGGCTTACAGCCTCTACTATCTTATGGTTTAGCCCGCGCTCAAACCTATAAGCTGCCTCACTTTGTAGGCCCAGCTTCTGTCTGCCCCTTCGAATAAGAACCGGGTCGAATATGGCTGCCTCAAGAAGGACGTTTCTGGTATTATTGCTTACTTGCGTAGTTACCCCACCCATAACCCCGGCTACTGCCACAGGAGCGTACTTATCCGCAATGGCCAGGATATCTCGATCCAAAATCCGCTCTTCTGCGTCAATAGTAGTAATGCGTTCTTGGTCTTTGCCCCGACGGATAATGATACCGGAAGGCCTCAACGCGTCTAAATCAAAGGTGTGTAGCGGCTGGCCGTATTCAAATAAGACATAATTAGTAATGTCGACTACGTTATTCACCGAGCGACAGCCCACCAGCTCAAGCCTCTTACGCAGCCACTCTGGAGAGGGGGCGATTTTCACATTTTTAATAATCTTAGCAGTATAAAGCGGGCAGTCTTTTTTATCTTCAATCTCAATGGTAAATTCTCCAAGTCCAGCTGCCCGAACAGGAGAAAGACTGGGCAGCTTGGGTAACTCTAGCTTGGCCGCGGTAATTGCCGCTACCTCCCTGGCGATCCCAATAACGCTTAACCAGTCTGGCCGGTTAGAGGTTATCTCTATCTCAAAGATAAAGTCTCCGGCTAGCTCTTTGAGTGAGACAACCTCAAGTCCTGCCATAGTCAACTTCTCCGCCAGGCGGCCGGGCGCAATCTTAAGTTGCACAAAATCTTTTAACCAGTTATAGGTAACCTTCATTATCTTAGAACTGTTTTAAAAATCTCAGGTCGTTTTCAAAGAAGAGCCTGATATCATCAATACCGTATTTAAGCATAGCGATCCTCTCGACACCCATCCCGAAGGCAAACCCGGTGTATTTTTTAGGGTCATACCCTACGTTCCTGAAAACATTAGGGTGGATCATCCCGCTTCCCAAGATCTCAAGCCAACCTTTCCTGCCGCAGACAGAGCAGCCCTTGCCTTTACAGATGATGCAAGATATGTCCACCTCAGCAGAGGGCTCAGTAAAAGGGAAGAAGTGCGGCCTAAAACGCATCTTAATATCGCTCCCAAATACGGCCTTAGCAAAGACCTCTAAGACTCCCTTCAAATCAGAGAAGCATATATTTTCATCAACCACAAAACCTTCTATTTGATGAAACATGCAAGAGTGAGACACATCCGTAGCATCAGGCCGGTAGACCCTGCCCGGGACCACCGCTGCCAGGGGCGGCTTATTTTTTTTCATTGCCCTGATTTGCACAGGAGAAGTATGGCTGCGCAGTAAAAGCGGGGATTTAAGATTTAAATAAAAAGTGTCGAAGGCGTCGCGGGAAGGATGCTCCAGAGGGATATTGAGTCCGGTAAAGTTATTGTACTCTGTTTCTATCTCCGGGCCTTCTATTACTGCAAAGCCCATGCGCATAAAGATCTCGCAGATCTGTCCTGTGACCTGGCTGATAGGGTGCAGTTGGCCCAGGCCTTGGGCGAGGCCGGGTAGGTCGATCTCCGCACTACCCCTGCTAGATTTTTTTACTAAGGGGCCGGAGAGAGAAACCCTTTTTGCCTCTATTAGTTTGCTTAGGTCTTCCTTAAGGGCATTTACCTGCCTGCCAAAATCAGCGCGCTGCGCAACGGGTAAGCTGGGTATGGAGCCGGTCAGTTCAGCCAAGACCCCTTTCCTGCCCAGATATTTAAAACGTAACTCTTCCAGGGAATCAAGCGAGCTACTAGATTCTATTCTTGACTCGGCTTCTTTTTTAATAAGCTCAATATCCATACTAAAGATAATAATGCTGCCAGGGTTATTGCTAGGTTACGTTTGCCTAGATTAAAACGCTCTATTACTAGGCCTCCGGTACTTAACTTACGCAGCGACTGCGCGTGTATATCCAGGTCTCCGCCGTGCTGAAGGCAGCTGCGGTTAAACAAACCGACGACCTCAACCCAGTCTCCCCGAGATTTATAGCTTCCACTATTGTGTATCTGGGAGGTAAGGCTGCGCTCTACCCATACGCCAATGGCGTTCATTGCGTCATTTAAATTAACCCAGGCGTAATCGCTGCGTAGCATAACATCTCCGATTACCTCTCCGGCAAAAACCACGGTTTTGCCATCGTAGAGCCTGGAGTTTTTAATCAGCTCCTCGCTTGATAAGGGCTGGGCGTGGGCATACGTAAAACTTAAAACGCAAAACGCCAAAATAAAAAACAACCGGCTTAACTTTTTGCTTATAATTTTGTGATTTCTTTTCATTTGCCTTTAATAACTGCTACAAAGAAGCCGACCAAGGTCAAAACCGACATAAACTCAAGGCGGCCTGACCACATCTGCAGTATATAAGTAACCTTTAATGCCGAGGGCATGCTTATATTAGTAATCCCGCAGGATAGGCCTACATTAGCTGCTGCTGAAGTAGACTCAAAGAGAGCATCCAGAAAGGGATAACCAAAGAGCATCCCCGCGATCGCACCCGCCCCGTATAATAAAAGATAGGCTAACGTAATTAAAAGCGCCGCCCGCACCTGCTTGTCTTCTAAAAATAGTTCTTTGATATGGTGGAACTTCTTTACTACGATGGCCCTGGGAGGCAGAATAATTCTTTTAATATCCTCCTGCATTGCTTTATAGATGATCCCGATGCGCAGCATCTTAATAGCGCCTGTAGTAGAGCAGACCCCGCCGCCTAAGGCCATGGCGCAGATCACCCCCACCAAGGCCAAATGGCTCCAGTCCTGTCCAAACTGCAGGGCATAAATGGTTTGGAAGCCTGTACCGGTATGGCCTGAGATCAACTGATAAAACCCCTTGCGGAATAAAATCAACGCGCCCGGATAAGAGCCTAATTGTTTTAAGCCCACGGCGGTGATAAGAAAAGTCAGCATCACGGTTATAAAAAGAGTCTTGGTCTCGATATTTTTTAAGATCTCCTTGCGATTGCCTATCCAGAGGTGATAATGCAGCTTAAAATTGATCGCGCCCAAAACCATAATCACAATAGTAATTATTTCAAAAGGCAGGCTGTGATAGTAAAGTATGTTTTGCGACTGAGGAGCGAACCCCCCGGTATCAAAGGCGGCCATAAATACGCAGGCCCCGTGGAAAAAGGCATTCCCTGGCTTCATTCCGTTTAATACCCCCACTAACCCCAGGGCCAGGGTGCCTAACGCCAGAAATACAATACTCACCGTCCAGATAAAACGGCTGGTATGCACTACATTAGGCATAATTCGCTCGTCGCGCGCCTCCCCTACATACATCTTAAAGGCCCCTGAGCGGCTTTTGACAAAAAAGGCGAGCATAACAATCACGATCCCCTGGCCTCCGATAAACATAGTCAGGTGACGCCAAAGGTTATGCGAAAGTGAAAGGTGGTCTAGGTCCTGCACCAGGGCCAGTCCAGTGGTAGCGAATCCGGACATGGCATCAAAACAGGCATCAAGATAGGATTTCCAGTGGCCGCTTAAATAAAGAGGTATCGCGCCCAGAAGCATGGCCACTATCCAGGAGAGCGAGACTACGATCATGCCCTGCATCCAGTTGAGGTCTCCCTCGGTAAAACAAAGCTGCGTCAGTAGAAATCCAAAAAGCAGGGTTATCTCTATTGCGATGATAAAATCTATGGCGGGGTTGAACTCTGCGCAGGCTAGCGCAAAGAGGGCCGGCACCAGCATAGTCAAGGCTAGGCCGATTATGATCTTGCCGAGGTAATAACCGATATTTTTTACGTCTTCCAGGGTGGGCTTAAGAATCATCTGGAGATAGATAAGGCCAGGCAGATTATAAAGCCTGCCAGCATTATCGCTAGGGCATATAAAATCTCAACGCCTATTCCTAAGACAGGCCTTAAGACTAGTGATTTTATCTTCATAGTTTACCTGCCAAAAGCTCAAGCAGCTGCGGCTCGTTTCCTATCACCGTCAGGGCGATGATATCGTCTGAAGCCTGTAATATTGTGTTCCCCTTAGGGATAATCACCTCTTCGCCGCGCACGATAGAGACCAATACCGAATTATCCGGCCAGCTGATATCCTGGATTTGTTTATTAATGACGGGTGAGTCTTTGGGCAGGTCTACGCGCACGATAGAAAGCTTGCCCCTTTTAAAACTCATCAGATTAACAAAATCAGAAAAGGAGGCCTCTTCCTCTATAATCTTGGCGATAATCTTGGTGGAATCGATAGGCACGTCAATCCCCAACTCTGTAAAGGTATACTCGTTATCCGGGTTATTGACCCTGCCGACAGCACGCCGCACGCCAAATATCTCTTTGCTCAACTGACAAATAATCAGATTATCTTCATCGTCCCCGGTAACCGCGGCTACCACATCTGCGCGCTTGATCCCGGCCTCCTCTAATATACGCGGGTCACAGCCGTCGCCATTAATCACTAAAATCTCAAATTGCTTGGCTGTCTCTTCGCAGATTAATTTATCTTTATCTACTACGCTAACCGTGTGTTTGCTCGCGATCAGCCTCTTGGCTAAAAAATATCCTACTTTACCTATGCCTATAATCACGATGTACATGGCTTTGCCTCGCTTTAATTTAAAGCCCGAATCTATCCCTTATCTTTTCTAGGCTTGCTACCCGCACCGCTGCCATAAGAATATCTTCTGCCTTCAATGTTGTAGTAGGGCCAGGGATACTTACGCCTTCCAGGCGTCTTATCGCTACCACCAAAAATTCACCCGGAATATTAAGTTGTTCTACGGTTTTGCCTATGAGGTCTTTTTTAACCTCTATCTCGATGACCCCAAGGTCCTTTGTTTCTATTAAATAACTGGAGAAGCGGCTCTCGATAATTTTGTCTCTTAACATAGAGGCAAAAAGCGTGGTCCCGCTTATAATATCTAGTCCTAGGGCAGCATAAATATGCGCCCGCTGCGGGTCATAAACGCGGGCCAATACCTTGGGCACCTTGAATATCTTTTTGGCTACCTGGGCGCAGATTAGATTAGTATTATCGCCGTTGGTTACTGCGCAAAAGGCATGGCTCTTTTCAATGCCGGCCTGCTTCAGTAGGTTCAGGTCAAAACCATTCCCTACCAAAGTAATCCCGTTAAAGGTACCGCCGAGGCGTTCAAAAGAAGCGGGGCTTCTATCGATGACCACCACATCATGGTTCTCGGTAGATAATAACTTGGCGAGCTCCGAACCGACCCTGCCACAACCTACTATTATGGTATACATGACGCTGCCCTTTCTTTATTTCTTGGTCAACTCCAGCAGCTTACTAAAGGCTTTGGTCTCCCGTACCGCAAGCTCAGCTAAGACCTTACGGTCCAAGGTGATTTTATTCTTCTTAAGGCTATTCATAAACACGCTATAGGTTATCCCGGCCTGGCGGCAGGCAGCATTAATGCGCACAATCCACAGGCGCCGGATCTCCCGTTTTTTATTGCGCCGGTCGCGATAGGCATAAACAAGCGCATGCATAAGCGTGCGGCGCGCCTGCTGATACTGCTTGCTACGGTCGCCCCAAAATCCCTTGGCTTGCTTTAGCGTTCTTTTCTTTCTTTTTCTGGTTGCAACACTATGTTTAACTTTAGCCATTTACTTACACTCCTTCTCTTAACCATATGGTAGCATTCTTTTAATGTACTTTATATCTCTTTTACCTTTTACGGTCTTGGCACGCCTCAGGCGCCTGAGCCTGGCAGTAGTCTTGCTGGAAAGAAGGTGGCTCTTTCCGCAGGGCGAATACTTGATCTTGCCCTTCTTGGTTAAACGCAGTCTTTTGGAAACTCCTTTTCTGGTTTTTAATTTTGGCATTTCTTGCCTCTTTTATTTTGGGGCAATCACGAAAGACATAATCCTGCCTTCCAGGCTTGGGTCTTTCTCTATCTGCCCGTCGTTATGCGTATCAACGATAAATCTGTCTAATACTTTTTTACCTAAATCCATATGTTCCATCTGCCGGCCCCTGAAAAAAAGGCTGACCTTCACTTTATCCTTTTTTTTGAGGAACCTAATTGTCTGTTTGAGTTTTACCTGGTAATCGTGGTCATCGATATTTGGCTTTACGCGGATTTCCTTGATATGTACCTGGTGTTGATGTTTTTTGGCCTCGCGTTCTTTCTTTTCCTGGTCATATTTAAACTTACTGAAATCTATAATACGGCAGACCGGAGGGCTAGCCTGCGCAGCTACCTCCACCAAATCCAGCTCATGTTGGTTGGCTATATCCAGCGCCTCCTGTATAGAAACCACGCCTAATTGGTTACCTTCTGGCCCTACTAGACGTACCTGCGGCACTCGTATCTTATCGTTTATGCGTATAGACCTTTTTATCGTGACCACCTCCTTGGGTTATTGGTTATGTTCTAATTCCTTTTTTAACTGACTGATAAATGCCTCAAGTGTTACCGCGCCAGTATCGCCCTTGAGCCTTTTTCTCACAGCCACTGTTTTATCTTTGGCCTCGCGTTCACCTAAAATTAATAGATACGGTGTCTTCTCCATCTCTGCTTGCCGGATACGCTTGTTGAGGGTTTCATTGCGGCTATCCACCGCTACCCTAAACCCCTCGGCTTCCAGGGCTATCTTGATCTCGTCGGCATAAGCCTCGGATTCTATTTTTATGGGTAGGATTGCTACCTGTAGAGGGGAAAGCCATAAAGGGAGCGCCCCGGCATAATGCTCCAGTAATGCGCCGGTAAAACGCTCAAGGCTACCCAAAAGCACGCGGTGCAACATAATCGGCTGCCTCTCTTTACCCTCTCTATCTACATAGCTTAGCTTAAACCTCTCTGGCAGTGCAAAATCGCACTGGATGGTAGCACACTGCCATTTACGGTTAAGCGCGTCCTTTAGTTTAATATCAATCTTGGGGCCGTAAAACGCGCCCTCACCGGGGTTGGTGTCGTATGAGAGGCCTTTTTCTTTAAGGGACTCCTCTAGGGCCAGGGTGGCCCTGTGCCAATCATCTTCGCTACCAATATATTTATCGGGCCTAGTGCTTAACTCTACCCCCAGAGACTCAAAACCAAAGACCTTCATAGTATCAAAGACAAAGTCTATAACGGCCTTTATCTCGCTCTTTAGCTGCTCTGGTAAACAAAATATATGCGCATCATCCTGGGTAAAACCGCGCACGCGCAGCAGCCCATGCATAACCCCTGCTTTTTCATGGCGGTAGACTGTGCCTAATTCAAAAAACCGCAGCGGCAATTCTCTATAGCTGCGGCTTTTTGACTTATAGATAAGGATGTGCCCCGGACAGTTCATCGGCTTTAAGACAAACTCTTTATCATCTATCTTTAAGGTGTACATATTCTCTTTGTAATAATCGTAATGGCCGGAGGTCTTCCACAGGCCGGCTTGCATAATATGCGGGGTCATTACCAGCTGGTAGCCGCGCTTTAAGTGCTCTGCCTTCTCGTAATCCTCGATAATCTTACGCAACATTGCACCCTTGGGGTGATAAAAAACCAGGCCCGCGCCGGCCTCTTCATGATAGATATCGAAAAATCCCAGGGCCGGACCGATTTTTCTGTGGTCGCGGTCTTTAGCCTCTTCCAAATTCTTCAAGTATGTATCCAGCTCCTTGGCGGTAGAGAAGCAGGTCCCGTAAATCCTCTGCAGCATGGGGTTAGTCTCTATGCCATGCCAATAGGCACCGGCAACTGACAATAGCTTGAAGGCCTTTATCGCGCCTGTTGACTTTATGTGCGGGCCGCGGCAAAGATCAAGGAAGCCTGCGCCTGTTTTATATATTGATACCTTTTCATCGGCAATAGTCTGAATCAACTTTACCTTGTAGTCCTCCTGCAGTTTCTTAAATAAGTCCACGGCCTCTTGCGTGGAGAGCTCTTCCCTGATAAAGGGCTCATCTTTTGTAATGATTTGGCGCATTTTCTCTTCTATATGCGCCAGATCCTCGTCGGTAAAAGGCTCTTGTCTATCAAAATCGTAATAAAATCCGTCCTCTATGGAAGGGCCTATGGCGAGTTTAGCCTTAGGCCACAGCTCTTTTACAGCTTGCGCCATCACATGCGAACAGGAATGTCTAAGGGTATCTAAATCCATTTTCTGTATTTTATATATTGGGTACTCAGCTCGCTATCGCCCTTGTCGGGCGATTACGCTCGCTTGAGTACCATTCCAATTTTCCTCGTCGGAAAATTAGAATGGGCCCAAGAGGAGTCGGACCTCTGACCTTTGCGATGTCAACGCAACGCTCTAACCAACTGAGCTATGAGCCCTATTTTTACCCATGGGCAAGGAGGGAGTTGAACCCTCACGACCTTACGGTCAAAGGATTTTAAGT
>JBAXNZ010000002.1:0-24035 GCA_037133515.1 bacterium | reverse complement strand
TTCTTTCTTTCGGTAATATCCCTCCCCACTGCCTGAATCTCCATAAAATGGCCATCATCATCAAAGAGCATCTGGTTAGTCCAGAATTGCCAGCGGATTTCGCCATTAGGCAATATTACTTTTTCTTCATGTGATATTACCGGGTTCTCCATGCTAAGAGAAGCAAGATTATCTTTTACCTTTTTGCGGTCATCTTCGGAGATAAAAGGTAGAAAACTCTTACCCAGGAGCTCTTCCCTGCTCCTACCGAAACACTTACAGTAAGATTCATTAACAAAGGTTGTCGTGCAATCACCGGGCAAGAAGCGACAGACAAACTCTGTCTGATTCTCAACAATCGCCTTATAACGCGCCTGGCTTTCCCGAAGCATCTCTTCAGTCTGGCGTAGCTCGCTTATATATTTACGCAGGTCTTCGTTAGTCTTGCTTAATTCTGCGGTCCTGATCCTGGTCCTAATCTCCAGTTCTGCCTTTGACTCGCGAAGTTTATCCTCAAGCCTCTTACGGTCAGTAATATCCCTGGCAATGCCGGTGGTGCCGATAACCTCCCCCTTGTTGTTATAGATGGGAGTTTTTACAGTTTCTATCCACTTTATCTTATCTTCCTTATCCGCCAGAGGTTCCTCTACGCGCTTGCGTACCCCCGAATCCATAACCTCCTGGTCATCCGCGCGGTAGCGCCTGGCTAAATCATGTGGCCAGATATCCAGGTCTGTCTTACCTACTAGTTCTTCGGGCTTCAATCCGCAGGCCTTACCGAAAGATTCATTTACCGCGATAAACCTGCTCTCTTTATCCTTTAACCAGGCAATATCAGGGATATTATTCAATATAGCCTTTTGTTGGCGCTGCACATCCTTGAGCAACTCCTCTATACGCCTGCATTCAGATTCATGCTTTTTCAGGTCAATAGAGAGAGGTGACGGCTTCGGGGCACTTACTTCCTGTTCTTTAGTTGTCTTGGTCTTCTTTTCCATATCCTTAAGCTAACAGCTCCCCATAAAACAAAAAAGCAACCCTGTTTTTATGGGTTGCCTGTGTAATTGGCTTATTTTGATTCCATCTGACCATTCCTTTTTGGCCGGGGAGTTAAAGTATAACATATTAATATCAGAAAATCAACCCTAATATTTGCAAGTGGTTACGATAATTACACCGCGCTATATCTCTCAAAAAGTTCCTGGTATCTACTTATCTCTCTTTTTACATCCGCTTTCCTAACTACTGCAGCTATCGCACAGAGGCTATCAGCGCCAGAGAGGATAACTTCTTTGGCATTCTTTAGATTTATCCCTCCAATAGCAACTACCGGTAAAGATACGGCCTTTTTTATCCTTCTTATAAGACCGGTGCCTACCGGCTCTCCAGCGTCCGACTTTGTAGCTGTGGCAAAAACCGGAGAAACGCCCAGATAGTCAGCTCCCATAATCTGTGCCTGCCTTGCCTCTTCTAGGTTATGCACTGTCAGGCCGATTATACGCTTCTTTCCCAAAAGTCTCCTAGCTATCCTGTATGGCAAATCATAACTTCCCAGGTGTACGCCATCCGCTCCTACTGCCAGAGCTAAATCTAGCCGGTCATTAATCAAGAAAGTGGCGCCCCTGCATAACTTTCTTAACCGCAATGCCTCTTCGTACATCTTTTTAGTAGTTAGGTATTTATCCCTGTATTGTATAACTCGAACCCCTGCTGCCAAAGCGCTCCTGACATCGCTTATGTCCCCGGCAAGGCTAAGCCTGGAATCAGTTATAAAATAAAAACCCCTCATCCCTCTATCTTTTGCCTCTTATCGATTGTCTTTTTATCCAAACTAAACAGACAGTCAAAGATCTTTTCTTTAAACGCCCCGGGCCCTTTTGTATTTCTGGCAGCCAATTCAGCGGCAATCTCAAAACAGGATAATCCGGCAGCACAAGCAAGGGCTAAATCCGGCTCAACCGCAGCAAAGGCACCGATAACAGAAGAAGCCATACATCCTGTGCCTACTACATTAGCCATCATGGGGTGCCCATTTTTTACCAGGTATATTTTATTTTTGTCTGCAATAATATCGGTCTTTCCGGTTATAACCACAGCACAGTCAAACTCCTTAGCTACTCTCTTGGCAAGCTTAAGCTGATTACCGTGAACACCGGCTACATCTACGCCCTTAGTTATAACCTGCTCGCCTGAAAGCCTGGCTATCTCAGAGGCATTTCCTTTTAAGATATTAATTTTTACCTCTTTTAATAATTCAAAACATTTCTCATCGCGTAAGCGCGTCGAGCCTGCGCCGCAGGCATCCAGCAATACCGGTATATTTTTTCTATTGGCGCTCCTGGCGGCGATCTTCATTGCCCGGATAAAATCCAGCGTAAGCGTGCCTATATTTAAAACAAGGGCAGAGGCAATAGCCGACATCTGGGCTACCTCTTCTTGGGCATGTGCCATAACAGGAGAGCCACCCATTGCCTTGACTATACTTGCACAGTCGTAAATAGTAACCCAGTTAGTCAGATGATGCACCAGGGGTTTATTTTCCCTGATCTTCTTCAATAATTTATAGGCATCGATCTTTATCTTCTTCATTTTTTCAGGCTCTCCTAAATTTTATCACCTTTGCCCCTAACCCGGTCATCTCTTTTATTGCTAATTCTGAATCTTTAGGCTTCAGGTCAACTCCTTTTATGGCATCCGCAAGTAACTTTACCTTAAGCCCGCTCTTGAGCGCATCTTTTACTGAATACTTCACGCAATAATCTGTAGCCAGGCCACCCACATAAAGCTCATCTACCCCTAATATCTTTAAAAGAGTAGAGAAGCGCCTTCCGTTTCTATCCTCCGCCTGGAAAACAGAATAACTATCCTGTTCGGGGTCCATCCCTTTATAGACCAGTATTGTTTCTTTGGAAAGCTTGAGTTTAGGATGGAACTGAGCACCCCTGCTATTATGAATGCAGTGCGCAGGCCATCTACCGCCAAAATCCTTAAAATGCCTTGTCTTTATAGGATGCCAGTCAGCCGAGACAATTATAGGCAGTTTCTTTTTAGAGAAAACCCTAATATATTTATTTATAGCCGGCACAATCTTATCGGCTCCCGGCACGCCCAATGCGCCTGCGGGACAGAAATCATTCTGCAAATCTACGATTAAGAGAGCCTTTTTATTCTTCATATGAATACCCCGGGAATATCTATATTACAAAAGGGACATTTTCCTTCCTTTATATTATACTCTAAAACTAAAAATCCCTCTCTTTTTATTAAAGGTTTCTTACAGTTATGGCAATGGGTATCATTACCCCAGCCATAGACATTACCTACATAAATATACCTCAGGCCTGCATCATAACCGAGTCTCTGGGCGTTCTTTAGTATATCCTCAGGAGTTGGCTTATGGTCAATGAATTTATAATCGGGGTGAAAACGGGAGATATGCCAGGGCATATCTGTATCTACGCTTGCAATAAATTCGGCAATAGCGCGCAGCTCAGGCTCTGAATCATTCTCCCCGGTAACTACAAGAGTGGTTATCTCAACCCATAACCCCAACTTTTTCATAAGGCGTATAGAATCTAATACCGGCTGGAGCGTGCCGGAACAGATTTTTTTATAAGAGCTGTCTTTAAAGAATTTAAGGTCTACATTTGCCGCATCCAGGTATTCCTTGGCCATGGATAACATCTCTTTGGTCATATAGCCGTTGGTTACAAAGATATTGCGCAGGCCTTTGGCGCGGGCAAGCTTCGCCGTCTCTAAGGCATACTCAAAGAAGATAGTAGGCTCAGTGTAGGTATAAGATATGCTCTGGCATTTATTCTCTGTGGCAGCCTCTACTATATCCTCGGGGAGCGTCTCTTCGCCTTCAGGCTTAACTACGCCTACAAATGACTTCTGGGAGATCTCCCAGTTCTGACAGAAGCCGCAGCGAAAATTACATCCCGCAGTGGCAATAGAAAAACTAAAGCTCCCGGGTAAAAAATGATAAAGAGGCTTCTTTTCAATGGGGTCAACATGCATAGCCACCTGACGCGCATAGACATGGGTGCATAATACCCCTGCTATATTTTGTCTCACCCCGCAAAAACCAAAACTACCTTGCGCTATGCGGCAATGATGCGCACAGAGGTAGCAATGCACTGATTTATTCTCTACTTTTTCATAAAGCAGGGCTTCTTTCATATTCTCAAGGCTTTCAGCTTATCTTCCTCTATTGGGCGGGCCTCTATTATTTTTTCTTCCTGCTCAGGAATTCTTCTATAACCCATTGTCATAGCAGGGCTACCGTTTGAATCGCAATAGCGACAGGCAATACTTCCAGCAAGCTCTAAAAGTTCCCGGCTAAACTCACCCCTGCCTAAACAGGTTGGGCCTGCTACTTCAAGCGGAGGCATAAATAAATAGTCTCCCTCTTTTGTTAAACCGAGTAGCTCATTATTTTCTTTTTCGTCGCGGCCCACCACTAATTTTGCCTGATCCTCCAACCTAAAATGCCTGCCTAGCTTTAATAACTCTATATTTTCTAGACCCAACTGCCTATGTTGAATAAGGTCCTTTAGCCTGCGGGAAAACTGGGGATCTGTTAAAAGACAACCTCCGGCAGGGTTTTGATAATCCTTTATGTTAAACCTATTAGCCAATTCCATCTGCGGCCTGCGAGTCCTGCCGCCAAAGTTAAGCAACTTTTCCCTGTTTATCCAACCTTCTTTTTCCGGGAGCGTTTCCAAAAGAAGTTTCGCGGATAATGGACGTAGCAATAGACCCTCTAGCCCGGATTTCTTTTCGATGAGCTCTAAGGCCTGCCTGTGCTGAGACATCGGACGCTGGCCGAGGACTTCCCCGCTAACAATAAAACTTGCGCCGAGCTCTTTCATTAATTCTTTGGCTTTGGTAAACATCAGGATCTTGCAATCTATGCAGGGGTTCATATTCGCGCCAAAGCCATACCTGGGTTTTTCCAATAACCCGATAAACTCATTTCTGATATCAATCCTTTTTAAGTCCTGCCCCAGGCTATCCGCTATTTTATCTAAGGCGTTGTTAGACCCAGAGGTTATTGCTTTCTTCTCATTATGGCAGAAAGGAATCAGAAAGTTTATAGGAATGGCTTCAACCCCTTGTTCTTTAATCAAGCAGGCAGCCAAAAGACTATCCAGCCCACCTGAGATTAATGCCAGTGCTTTCATTTTTAACGTATAATACAGCAGTTAAGAAGAGTGCCGACAAGGAGACTTGCGGATATCATGATCAGGGTAGCCTTAACCAGATACTTAAGTCCCAGCTCTTTAAACAGGATTACGAAGGTAGCAATACAGGGGAAGGAAATTGCCAGAAGGGTTGCGGCTATAAACAGCTGCTTGGCGGTCAAGCCTAAAGGCATGAGCATCCCCACAGCCACATCTTTCCTGAAAAAACCTATTACCAATGCCACTACCGCTTCTTTAGGTAGGCCAAACAAACCATGCACTATCCAAGCTAAAGAATTGGTTACGGAATCAAAGATCCGTAGATAAAAGAGTACATTTATTACCAAGACTCCCAAGAGCACAATCGGTATTGCCTCAATTAGAAATCCTTTAATACGCAGATAAAGTTTATTTACCAAAACCAACATAGGCGGGAATCTATAAGGAGGAATCTCTACTAGGAATTCAGGGCTATAGCCCTTTAAAGTCTTATTTAAGACTACTCCTGAGATTACCAATATAGAGAATAAAACCAGATATACACCGGATACATAATACCCTCCGAACTTTCCCAGGAGTCCGAAGATCATCGCCTGTAGCGGTATGCAGGGGACACCGATAGATATAAGTGTCGAGGCAATAAACCTCTCTCTTTTGGACTCAAGCACCCTTGTGGCAAGTATCCCGGGGACATTACATCCGAAACCTAAAAGCACGGGGATAATAGCATAGCCGTGCAGGCCCAGACGATGCAGGAGATTATCCAATAACACGGCTAGCCTGGGCAGATAGCCTATATCTTCCAAAAGGCTTAAGACAAAATAGAAGGATATTACATAAGGCAGGACCATGGCAAACTCTATGTAAGGGGCAGTAGTAAAAACGCCCATGGATTGCTTAAAGTCAATCTTACCGTTGATTAAATCTCCGATAATTAAATGATGATAAATTCCATCCTTACCTAACGCTAAGCTTATCTTTTCTAAAACCGGCTGATAGAGGCTAAAGAATACCGGATCCATTATATTGTTGATTAATAACTCCCCTAAAAAACGTACAACCTTGAAAGAAGCGTAGACCACAGCTACTGACATTAATAATCCGCTTACCGGCCTTATCGAGGCATCCTCCAAGACTTCCCGCAAAGTGTGGTGCCTGTGCGTAAGCGATTGTACTGCCTCGATAATCTCTCCGATCTTCTGCCAACGCTCCTGATGCGTAGGCCTGCCCTTAGAAACAAGAGGCCTTGCCTCTTTTATTCTTTCAATTAAATACTTTATACCCATCCCGGTAACAGCGCAGGCAGAAACTACCGGTATCCCTAAAAGCTTCTCTAATTTTACAATATCAATCTGGACCCCCTTATGCTTGGCTTCGTCGCACATATTCAAACAGGCGATTACGGGGAAACCTTCTTCTATCAACTGCAAAGTCAGAAAGAGATTCCTCTCCAGATTAGTACTATCGATAATATTAATTACTGCCAGCTCATCCCTCGGGCACTCCTTAAGCAATGATACTGCTACTTTTTCGGCATTGGAATTCGGCTCCAGAGAATACGCGCCGGGCAAATCAACAACCTCTATCCTGGCTTCTCCTATCTTCAGGTACCCCTTGGCAAGGCCCACGGTTGTTCCCGGATAATTGGAAGAAATAACCTGCACTCCGGTGAGGCGGGAAAAGACAACGCTCTTGCCGACATTAGGATTGCCCAATAAAAATATTTTATTTATCATTCTGTCTCTAATATAATTTTTCCGGCCATACCGTGACCTAAGGCAATAACAGCCCTGCCTACTTTTATGGTTACTGCCCCGCGAAGCGCCATTTGTCCGACCTTGGTAATCTCGCAGCCAGAATAAAGCCCCATACTCATCATCTTACTAAGTAATGCCACGCCGCCGGAGATATCTATAATCCTGCCTCTCTGATTCCTCTTCATCTCTAACAATGTAATCTTCTTCATGCGAGTATATATCCTTAACAAGTATGCATGACCCTGGCCAATAGGATAAACAGTATCCCGGCAAGAAAAGCAAAAAACGATAAGGCCGTGCGCTTTAACTCAGTTTGTTTGTGTAATTCCGGTATAAGGTCGCAGGCAGCCACATAGATAAAGCCTCCTGCAGTGATAGGCAAGAGAAATATTGAGAAGGTCGCATTATGCGCAGAAAGAAAAAAGCCTACTAATGTCCCCAAGACACAGGCCAGGCCAGAGATAAAATTGTAGAATAACGCCTTGGATTTATTAAACCCTCCGTAGACCAAGACTCCGAAATCTCCTATCTCCTGCGGGATCTCGTGAAAAATAATCACCAGGGTAGTGACCAGGCCAAAATGGATATTCACCACAAAGCTTGCCCCGATCACCAGACCGTCACTTAAGTTATGCACAGTGTCTCCGATAAGATTAAGATATGTGAAGACATGGGTGGCGCAGTTTTCCTTATGGCAGTGCCGCCAGTGCAGGTATTTCTCTAGAATAAAGAAAAGTATAAACCCTAAGATGACATACAGAAATATATTGCTGCTGCCCGACCTCTCAAGGCTCTCCGGTAGAAGATGCAGGAATGCGCCTCCGATTAAACCTCCGGCAGCAAAACTTATCAATAAAAATAATATCTTATCCAGTAATTCATCCTTTAAGAGCAGGGTAAATATGCCCACCAGAGAGATGATACTTACCACCAAGCTTGCACTAACCGCCCAGATAAAGTTAACCATATAGAATAAGCCCTCCTATATTAAGAGAGATTAAAACCTGTTTCTATTAATTTATGTTACCACAAGGAAAGGATAAGGACAATTGGTTTTAAGGAAGGCAGCCTATATGCCCATAACCATAACAAAAACACCTGTCAGGGCAATGACCAATCCGGCAAAGGCGTGGGAATACCTGTCGGCAATATCGCTCTTAATCAACTGTACGCCCATAAATGCCAAGAGGCTCTGGGAGAGCATCATGAATATAGTAATTATAGAAAAAACCAGGCTTACAACCAGGACTCCGAAATAGCCGTAATTATAGCCTAAGAATACCATGGGCACCAGCGGCTCGCATGGGCCCAATATAACCACAGCAAACATAGTCCAAACAGCCACGGAATTCTTTTTTAATTTTTCTTCCTCTATCTTATTACGTTTTGCATCTTTGGCCTTTTTTATCCCCCAGAGCATATAGGCAATACCAAAGCCAATCAAAAGCCATAAAGCAACTTCTCCGCGGTGGCCTTCTATCCCTTTTAATTTAGCGAGACTAAAACCTAATAAAATACCGATAATACCAAAGACAATAGAGATTCCCACATGCCCTACGCCGGAGATAAAAGTTACCCAGAGTAATTTTGACTTAGGCCATTTTTGCGCTCTTGCTATAGCGGCAAAAGGCATCCAGTGGTCAGGGGCCAAGGCATGTAAAAAAGCTACTGCGGCGGTTGAGACTATCAGGATCCACAAAGATTGCTGCATCGCTGGCTTAACCCAGGCAGGGTTTTCTTCCCTTATTGGCGCGTTTGGAACGCCAGTTAAGGTTCCCCCTGCGCTTACGTTTTCCTATACCCATGATCCACACTCCTACTTAATTAGCCCCTTACAGAATAACTTAAAGATAAACTGTAAAGGGTTAATTCGGCCAGACAATACTTTGCCGGGTTCGGCAAAGTATTGTGGCCTCATTTAATATTTATAATAATTAGCCGGGATAACCTGCGAGATATAACGCACTGCCTCGATAATACAGACGCGTATGGCTTTCTCCATAGGCGTATTGGCATAAGCAGATAAACCTCCGCCTAATGCCCAGCTACCCATAAAACCCATCATAAAACCTCCGGCAACATCAGAGGCCTGGCCTTGTACGCGCGTAGCAGCTAATACCTCTGAGGTTGAGGTATCCACTATGCGGATATCCAGAGCCATATGCGCTTTGTTAAGCGCTGCCCCCAGTAATCCGCCTAATAAACCACTTCCAACTCCGCCTCCTCCTCCGATACCGGCGCTTCCGCCTGAGGCCTGAGGTTCAAACTCAGTAACTGCGGCAGTTATGATTAGGTCCGCAGTCTTAATCCTACCCCTCTGTGGACCGCCTATACCCTGCTCGGCAGCTCCGGAAGAAGAAAGTTCCTGCTCCTGCATTACCGCATTTAACGCCTGGCGCTCAAGGACTGAGAAACGGTTGCTATTAACGAGTACGGTAACCAGCATCTCGCGTAGCCCTGAGCCGATCTCTCCTGTGGCCTTGGCTGCCTTGACATCAAAATCCGCCACTGCAATACGCGCCCTGGGTCCTGAATATGGCGGGAGTGCTGCAGCTCCGGCATTATTATCCACCTGCGCCGTAGGCTGCATTAAGGAAGCACATCCTGTAAGGCTAACGGCTAATAAACCACAGCCTATAATCAACATAAATCTTTTCATTCTATCTTCCCCCTTCTTTATTCAAGGCCTCTATTAATTTGCCAGCCAGGTTATCTCCCGTAGAAGATAGGGCCTCCCTACCCCCGGTGATAACATCCATATGCGCTGAGTTGCCTGAAGCATCCAGGTAAGAAATCACCCTTGCATCTTTCACCCTGATTAATTTAGCAGTGACATTAGCAAAGCAAGAGCGCATGCTCGATTGCGGCACGTTTGCGCCTGCTGAGGCTACAGCCCTGCCCAAAAGCACATAATCTGCCTTAGAAAGATTTCCTAATTTAATGGATTCGTCCTCAGATATGGCAAGTATGCGGAATGCCGGCTTCTGCTTGATTATCTTAGTGAGGCTGGAAGGTTCAAGCACCTCATAACCCTGACTAATCAATCTCCTGGCAACAGCAGCCTCAGTAGCGGAGAGATCCACCTCGCTTGCCCACCAGGCACGCTGCGGACCTTCGATATTTTGCTCAGAGATAAGCAGGATAATTTTGGTCTTTGTAGTTTGAGCAACAGAAAGCCCAAGCGTCGCAGCTAACAATATAAAAACAATCAATATAAGTCTCTTCATTTCTCCTCCTTGGTCTTACTTAATATATAGAAATTTACCTGGCCTGTCAAGTGAAAACCGGGATTGGAATTCTAGAGCATGCGTAACAATTCGCTAATCCTATCGATAATAAGGTAAGGCCGCTCTCGGCGGAGCTCTGCCCTTGTGCTGGAGCCTGTAGTAACTATTATAGTCCTGACCTTAGCGCGCCTGCCTGCCTGGGCATCTATAGTCATATCTCCTATATATAAGGTATTTATCGGCCTTACAGACAACCTACGCATAATCTTTTGCAGGATCTGGGGGTGGGGTTTCATATTCTTAAGCTTATCCCCGCAAAGCACATAATCAAAGTACTCGCCCAACCCTAGATGCCGAATTAAAATCTTGGAGAATCGGGTAGGCCGATTGCTGGCTATAGCAAGCTTATAACCCTTATCTTTTAAGCAAGACAGGACTCTCTGCGCAGACGGGAAGAGGCGGGATTTAACCAGCAATGATTTCCGGTGGTCTTGGCGGTAGATAGCCAGCGCCTTACCAAGATCCTTTCCTCTTACAAAGGGCTTCAATAGATTCCTATCTCCCCAGCCTACTGCTCGGCGGATAGTCAGCTTATCTTTCTTGGGATAACCAAGTCTTTGTAAGGTATGATTAAAACTGCTGGTTATCGCCGGGTAGGCATCCACCAGCGTGCCGTCCAGATCAAAGATTACCAGTTTTATGCCTCTTAGGGTTAGCTTAACCATAATAATAGCAAAGGCAGGGCTTAAACCCTGCCTTTAATTTATGCCTCTCCATATCAAGGCTTTTCTGATAAAAATTATTCCTGCACGCTAGAATCAACTGACTTCGGCAGGTCAACTGTAGAATCTCCGCGGGGAATAGCGGCGTCAGCTGCAACTTCCGACTTAAGACTCTCTTCTACGGCTGTTCCCTCTCCTATTGCCTGGGTATCCTCAGGCTTTTCCACGCTGATATTCCTGGCAACGCTACTACCCTGGGCGCCTAAGACATAATCAATGCTGACTATATCCTTTGGCTTGATATCTATTATTGCCTGGGCATTTTCATAAGTAGTATTCTCGTCCACAAAGATGACTGCCTCTTTCTCGGTATCAGTTTCGTAATCCAGGTATTTAACCGAGATTATCCCCTTAGCAACATCTATCGAGCTTACCTCTCCCCACAACCAGAGGACATCGGGTTCGCCTAAGTTTATCGCATCATCCTGAGCCAGGGTTGGGCCAGCACTTAATAATAGCCAAACCGTAACTATTGCTACCGACAGTATAAGATATTTATATGACTTCATTTTACTCCTCCTTGTGCATTGAAGAATAATTTAGCATACTTTATGAACTTTGTCAATAAAGAGACAGGGGACTGCTTCTTGTTATCTCCAGAACGACCAAATGAATGAAGCGCCTAACAATACCGCGATAATAGTAAAAGGTAAACCCATCTTTACGAACTCGCTGAATTTTACTCTGTATCCTTCTCTACGTAATATACCTATGGTCACCATATTGCAGGAGGCACCTATTGGAGTGATATTGCCTCCCAGGCAGGTGCCGATTAAAAGCCCGAATAAAAACGGATACATTGGCATACCAAGATTAGCGGCAACTATCTTGGCTACGGGGATCATAGCTATAATATAAGGTATATTGTCTACGAATGCCGAAACAAAAACCGAGATCCAAACAATAAGCATAAAGGCAAAAAAGGCATTATTCCTTGAGATATTGGAGATAAAACTGGCGATATCATCCATTACCCCGTTTACCGTAAGGCTACCCACCAACATAAATATGCCGATTAAGAAAAAGAAGGTCTGCCAGTCTAGATTCTTAACCAAAGATATACTTTCGCGCTGTTTATATTCATGCCAGATAAGGCCCACCACGCCCCAGGAGAGACAAATAAAAGCCACGGTATAAGCCGGTTTATTAAATATGAATGAAGATGTCACCAGGCTTAGCATCATGCAGAGCATAAGAATACTCGGGACCCAGGTCTTGGGCCTGATAATTTCTATTCTATGCGGCTTCTGGGTGTGTTTCTTAAAAATTAGCCAAAGGATAAAAAATGCGCCCACTGCCCCTGACTCTACAGCAAAAAATATACCAGGCCGGGACTTCATCCAGAAGAAATCATTGAAACTCATCCCCGATTGCATAGCTAGAATAATACTGGGAGAGTCGCCTATCATGGTAGCTGTCCCCTGCAGATTACTGGCTAAGGCCACTCCAATCAGCAAAGGCACGGGGTTGATCTTGATCTTTTTGGCTATCTCTAAAGCAATAGGAGCAACGATCAAGACCGTAGCTACATTCTCGGTGAAGCTAGAGATAAAACCTGCCAGTCCGCATACCAAAAGCATGGCCATAGAGATACTCTTAGACTTATCTACGAGCAATGCTGCCAAGTATGCCGGAACACCAGAGTATATAAAAAGACCCGAAAGGATCATCGTTCCCAGGAATACACCTAATACATTGATATTTATGGAGCTGGCTGCCTGGGTAAGATTGAGAGCGCCGGATAATAATAGCAGGACAACGCCAAGATACGCGCTAAATAAGGCAAACTTGTGTTTTTGGCGGTTCATAAAATAAGCTATCGCCGCATAACAAACTAAGAATACGCTTAATGCTATGTATTTCATCGGTAGATTGGCAAAAATAAGAGCGCCGCCCAGACAATGCCTGTAGTAATAAGCCCCACTGTAAGCCCTATCCAAAACCATTGAAAAAAGGTAATGCGAATATTTTTATCTTTTTCTAGTATCCCCAGGGCTACGATATTTGCGGTTGAGCCGACCAGTGTGATATTGCCTCCGAAGCAGCCTCCGAAAAGCAGGGCCCACCAGAGCGGCTGAAGGTTTAGGTTTAAACTCTGAAAACTCTGTATAACCGGGATAAAAGCAGCTACCAGCACTACGTTATCCAGGATACTTGAGCCTATGGCAGAGGCCCAGAGCACTATCCCGATAAGCGTAGATGTGCTATTGCCGGCTAACCCAGCCAGGTTCCTTGCCAGGACATCCGTGGCGCCGGTGAACTTAAGTGTCCCTGCCTGAGCAAAAAGCAGCATAAAAAACAAAAGCGTCCACCACTCCACATCCTTCTCAATATAATCCCTGGCCTTCTTCCATTTCCAGATCATCACGCAGCCGCTTGAGAAAAGAGGCATAGTCAGCAATATGGTATTAGGCTCAAGATGCCATAAAAGCTCAAGGCGGTGGTGCAAGGAGATAAAAACCAAGGTCAAGCCAAAGATCAAAAGGCTCACCTTAAGATCTCTCTCCGGCGGGACAGAGATAAGCTTGATGAGCATATCGTTAGAGCCGAATTCCTTTATATGCTTCTCTAACTTTCTTATGGATTTTCTATACCAGATGGCTACTATAAATATAGCCACTGCCAGACAGACCATAGCCAAAGGAAAGGCCTTGACAATAAAGTCTTCGAAGCTAAGCCCTGCCTTGGAGGCGATCAAGATACCGATAGGATTTCCTAAAACCGTGGCTGCGCTACCTATATTAGTGGCCAGGACAGATATAATAAGGAAAGGAACGGCATCGACTTCAAAATAATCGCAGATTTCAAATATCGCCGCCACCATAAAGATAATCGCCGTGACTTCATCCACAGCGCAGGCAAGAAGCGCTGAGACAACTGAGATAATGATGACGAATTTTAACGCGGTGAGGTTTTTGACCCGAAGGATAAGCTGCACTATCCAGGCAAAGAAACCCGACTCCTTTAAGAGGCCGACTAAAACCATCATTCCTACCAGAAAGAGGATTACATCCAGGGAGGCGAATTTTATCACACTTTCCAAATCAATGGTGCGGCTCATTAGGAGCACTGACGTGCCTAAGAAAGCAAAACTCAGGCGGAAATCCCAGAAAAATAGCGTTCCTAATATAGAGACAGAGAATATGGAGATGGCGGTAGCCTGATGTAAATTCAGCCCTATATTCCTGCTTAAGAATCCCAGGCCTAAAGATATGGCTATAAGAATGGCAAATTTTTTCAGCATCTGTTCTATACCTTTATTAAATCCCCTCTGCTTCCTTCATAAAAGCTGCCAACACATCCGGCCTTGCAACAATACCCACCACTTTGCCTGTTTTATCCACTACAGGAAGCCGGCGCGCTTTCTGAATAAGCATAATCCTGGCGACCTCACACAGGGTCGTCTCCTCAGTGGTAGTAACCACTTCCTTACGCATCAACTGAGAAACCTTCAATTTAACCAATTCTCCCAATTTCTTCCTGGTAGACTTGGGGTTCTCTTCATAAATGAACCTGCCTACAGACCCGATATAACTGGGGAGCACAAACGAGAGGATCTCTTTTTCAGTAAGCATGCCTACTAGCTTGCCTTCCTTATCAATAACCGGAAGGCCACTGATCCGCATCTTTTTTAGTACTTCCAGGGCTTCCTTAACGCTATCCTCAGGAGAGAGACTGGTAAGATCTTTAGTCATTATTTCTCTTGCCTTCATCTGCTCCTCCTTCTATGATTATCTTCTTTTATATTATAATATTTCTTTTATACGGGTTTTTAACTTCAGGTAGACCACAGAAGCAGCCAGGGCCTTCAAGAAATCTCCGGGGAGAAAGGGGATGAATCCTATAAGCAACGTTTTTGAAAGAGGCTGTGCCAGGATAAGGCGCAGCCAGATAACCCCGCAGCCCAAAAGTAAGAGGTCTCCTGCGAATAATACGGTAAGGGTAAGAATAAAGCTTCCTCTCGCGTACCTTATGAATCTGCCTACGAAAAGACTGGCTAAAATAAAACCAACCAGATACCCTCCGGTAGGCCCACAAAGATAAAGCAAACCGCTTCCTGCTGCGGTAAATATAGGGAGTCCGGAAATACCTAGAACTAAGTATCCTAATTGGGAGAGGCTGCCTAAGTTGCCCCCTAAGCAGGCGGCTCCCAATAAAACAAAGAATGTCTGCAGGGTAAGCGGTACCGGAGTAAAAGGCAAGGGGATACGCACAAAGCCACCCAAACCGGTTAAGATAATAAATGTTACCACCGCGATGGCGCGGGATAATTTCTTACTGATAATCAGCTCTTTGACTAAAATGCCTTCCATATTTTTACTTTTTTTAAAGAAGATAATTTGATGTATTATACCTAAGAAAAACTACCTTGTAAAGAAAGCAGTTTATGCCGGAGTCAACGAGATAAAAAAAGGGTTAGCAGCCCCCTAGCCTTTAGGGGCTGCTAACCCTTACCATGCCGGCTAAAAGCATTAAGCCCTATTCCTTGGCTATTGCCAGGGTAATGATGCCAGCTAAAATCAGGAATAATCCTATGCAGCCGCTCACTACCACTAGAAGACTGCCCCACCATTTATAAATTGCCAAGGCACCTAAAGCCAAAAAAACCAGACCCATGATGACCTTAAAAATGGTCCAGAATATCTTCTTCACGTCCACTTTTTTCTCCTCTTGTTTCAATTCCTCTGCCATTTCACACACCTCCTTCTTTTAGGTTTAGCTTACTCTTCCACCTACGATGAATCCAACCCCACTGCGCAGGGTACTTCCTTATATAAGACTCGATAATATCAGTTAATTTCTGAATCGTATATAAGATAATACCTATGCGGTTCTCGCTTTTTTCTAAGTCTATCGGTGGCAGAAAGATGATCTTGTGCGTATCGTCTTTCTGCCTAACTGTAAAACAGGGCAGTATCACTGCCTTGGTGCGTAAGGCAAATACCACAGGTCCGGTAGCAGTAGCTGCCTTTCGGCCAAAGAAATCTACGAATACGCCGCCAGTGCCAAAATTCTGGTCTATGGGTATAAAAACTATTTCGTTATTACGTAATGCCTTTAGCGTATTCTCTACGCATACTTGCCTTGGTTGGCTATATATGGTCTTTACCTTAAGCTCGCCGCGCAAGTCATTAAATAATTTTTCGCTGCGGCTGTCGCGCATCTGCCGCATTATTGCCCCGATAGCATATCCCTCCAAGGCCAGTTTACAAAGCATAAGAGGAAAGTTTCCGAAATGAGCACTCACTAATACAACTCCCTTGCCTTTAGATAGCGCCTCATCCAGGTATCTCCTGCCTTCAAGGCTAGCATGCCTCTTCATAAGCTCGGGCTTATCGCTAAGAAAGATTAACTCTACCGCTGACTTAGCCATAAGGATGAAGCAATCCTTGGCAATCTTACGGCGCTCCTTTAGGCTTTTTTCATTGCCGAAGGCGATTTCCAGGCTATCGAGCGCAATCCTTCTGTGTTTGCCCAAAACTACAAACCCAAGGGCTGCCAGGTTCCTGGCAAAACTATAGATTAAGCTAGCCGGTATAGACCTAACTATCAAAGAACACAGGATTAAACCAACCCAGGCGGCAAAACGAGAGATACTTTTACGTATTTTTTTGCGATCCATTATCTATAATAGAAGGATTATAACAAAACTGTTATAAAATGCAAGCAAAAATTAAAGTTTATATCCTATTTTACGCAATAATTGATGTCTCCAATCTATATCCTCGGCTGATTCAATGCCTTTTGGGCTGGCCCCATCAATTACGCCCATTATTCCCCTGCCTTGCTTGGTCTCTGCTACGATTACTTCCACTGGATTAGCTGAAGCACAGTAGATATTACAGACCTCAGAAATAGATTTAACGGCATTGAGGACATTTATCGGATAGGCCTCCCGCAGACAAATGATAAAACTGTGCCCGGCAGCGATCGCAAGGGCGTTATCCTCTGCCAGCTTCTTCAATTCAGGGTCATTGCCCTCCGACCTAACCTTACAGGCCCCGGAAGACTCTGCAAAGGCCAGGCCGAATTTTATCCCCGGAACGTTATTAACCAATACCTCGTATATATCTTCTACTGTTTTAATAAAGTGGCTCTGGCCTAATATTATATTCACATCCTGCGGCTTTTTCACCTGAATCGCTTTAAAATCTAACATACCTCTACCCTCCCCTCCCTTGGTATATAATAATTATTGTTTTTTAGTTTAACATACAAACTTCCATAAATCAACAGTAGGGACGGTTCTTAAACCAAAGCTAAAGTGTCCCTTTTTAGTAGTTTAGTAGGGGGACAGTTTACGATTGAGTTGAGAACCGTCCCTAATAATAAGTTGCAATAAGTAGAGAGGCAATATATAATTACTCTATGGTTATAGAGACACAGCAACACTACTCTAACATCAGGCGTATCCTAGTCTGGATTTTGGTATTAAACTGGCTGGTGGCAGCAGCAAAGATAGTTTATGGCCTTTTAAGCCGCTGCAGCAGTATGACTGCAGACGGGTTCCACTCCCTATCTGACGGCACCTCAAATATTATCTGCCTCATCGGCATACACTTCGCCTCCCAGCCCAAAGACCAGGACCACCCTTACGGACATAGGAAATACGAAACTTTTTTTTCGCTGGGGATCGCCGGCTTGTTGTTTTTTCTGGCTTTTAACCTATTGAGGGAAGGGATAGCCCGTATAAGTCGACCGGTAACTCCGCAGATTGACATGTGGAGTTTTATCGTTATGGCCATAACACTAACTGTCAATTTGTGGGTTATGAATTATGAATACAAAAAAGGCAAGGCCTTAAAAAGCGATATTTTAGTCTCGGATTCCATGCACACTAAGGCAGATATCTTTACCTCAATATCGGTAATCATAACCCTGGTTGCAGTCAGGCTTGGCTATCCCATCCTAGACCCTATTGCCACCTTGCTTATCGCGCTTTTCATCGCACACGCTGGCCTGGAGATAATCAAAGAAAGCTCGCGGGTACTCTGCGATACAGCGCCAATAGTAGATATCAAAAAAATAGCGGATATTGTCTTAAGGATAGATGGAGTAAAGGCCTGTCATAAGATAAGGACTCGGGGCAGGCCTGATGACATAAATTTAGACCTGCATGTACAAGTTAAGCCTGACATGCACATGGAGAGGGCGCATCAGATCAGCTATGCTATAGAAGATACTATTAAGAGGGCTATACCGGAAATAACGGATGTAGTGGTACACATGGAACCTAAGGGAGAAAGTAAGGAGGCTCCTTTAGAGACCTTTGAGAATAAGCCAAGGCCTCGGGTTTAAATAATTACCCTATTGATAATAACGAACCAGAAGATTTATTGCAGATATTCTAGGGGGTCAGTAGGTATGCCAGCTTCTCTGACTTCGAAATGCAGATGCGGCTGGATATCGCGATAATTAGCATTGCCGGTCTTACCTACCTCACCGATCGCCTCACCCTGCCGTACAAACTCACCGCGCCTGACATAAACCCTGGAGAGATGTCCGTAAATGGTTACCAGGTTCCCGGGGTGGCGTATAACAACGTAATTGCCCATACCCTTATGCTGCTCTTTACTTACCACGACTTTACCTGAGCGTACGGCTAAGACCGGGGTACCCATCTGGGCGAACAGATCAATTCCTTCGTGCAGCCTGTTTCCGCTGCGCGGACTCCCGAAAAAACCATCCCCCCGGGAATCACAACGCACAAAGATACCGCCTTTATAATCTATAGGGGAAATAAAATAATCCTTATCTAAGAAGTAAAGAACCAGAATAAGGCAAGCCGGCAGGATAATCAACAAAAACAGGAATATTTTTTTCATGGCTTACGCTTAAAGGAAGGAATTATACCATACATGGCCAGTAAAAAACAGAGCGTAATAAAAATGTCTCCATAACGGGTATAAAAACTAAGAGGCCTATTTTCTATAAATATCTCCCTAGTGTCATAACCAGGGATAAAAATCTCTCTTCCTCTTGAATCCCGGACTGTAGAGATTATCGCTCCCAGAGGACTGATAAATCCCGATATCCCGGTATTGGCAGCGCGAACCAGGTAAACACGATTCTCTACTGCCCTAAATACTGAAGCCTGAAGATGTTGATATGATGCCGAAGTCCTCTTATACCAGGCATCATTGGTGATATTGACCAAAAACCCCGCTCCCCGCTTAATAAAATTGCGCGAGAGCTCCGGGAAGAAATCTTCAAAACAGATCAACACCGCAAAGCTATGCGGAGTTTTAAAAATAGCATATTCACTTCCCGGCTGTATATCCCCTATAGGCACCACTGTTTCTAAAAAGGGGAGCGCTTTCTTTAAGGGTATATATTCTCCAAAGGGGACCAGGTGCAGCTTGTCATAACGGCCGGAGATTTTACCTCGCGCATCAAGCAAAAGTGCGCTATTAAAATAATCCTCGCCCTCCTTAACGACTGCCCCTAATAAAAGAGGGATACTTATCTCTTTGCCTAAAGCAAAAATCTGGGCAAAAACTGCGTCATCTTCCCCTAATAAAACGGGGCTGGCTGCCTCAGGCCAGATAACCAGATCCGGGCCTTCCTTGGCTGCCTCTCTCGTCAGGTAACTGTATTGGTCCAAGATAAAGTACTTGGCATTAGCTGCCCATTTTAATTCCTGTGGGATATTCCCCTGAATAACGGAAATTCGCAACTTATGCCGGGTGCCTGAAACTACGCTCAAAGATAAACGAAAATAACCATAATATAAAGTTAGAGATAAAAACGCAATAAGCAAAACAACTACTATTCTTAGCCTGGGCCTCGCCCTTTTTGCCCCCGACCAGATTATTTCGACAATTGCCACGTTGACAAACATAAGCAAAAATGAAATACCCCAGGCGCCGGTAATATCTGCGATTTGAATTGCCATGAGATTCAGATACTGTGAGTAACCTAAAAGCGCCCAGGGAAAGCCTGTCAATAGATGTCCACGCAGGAATTCAAGCAGGACCCAAAGCGAAGGGATGAATATCAATGCGTAAGGAGTTGAATGTTTAGTGCAGGGCCGGATAATCAGGCCGAATATAGCAAAATATAAAGATAGGTAAAAAACAAGGACAATCGTGCCGGCTAAAGTAACGTGTACCAGCCAATAAATAACACACCACCAGAAGATTACCCCGGTAATAAAAAATAGGAAGAATGCTTCCTTTAGGGATTTATCCTTTAGCGCAAAAAATGCCGGGACAAAACCAAACCAGGAAAGAATCCAGAATCTTCCGTTATTAAAAGGTAGGGCCAATAATACGCCGGAAAGAAGGCAAAGAAGGACAGGGGTTATTTTGCGCAGCATTTCTTATATTTTTTCCCTGAACCGCAGGGGCAGGGATCGTTTCTGCCAATATGTGGGGTTTGCATTGGTTTGGTTGGCGCTACTTCATCAACAGTTACTGGTTGATCCTGCGGGGCCTCGAATTTTATAGCCTCAGGATGCAGGAATTCTTGAGCTACAGAACTAAATACTCCCTTAAACCTTTCCGGCCTGACTGGCTCTAGCTTAAATATCGCCTCAGTTGCCTCTTCTTCTATCCCGGAGATCATGACGCTGAAATATTCAAAGGCCTCGCGCTTATACTCAATAAGCGGGTCGCGCTGACCATAGGCGCGCAGGCCTATCCCCTCCTTTAGGGTATCCATAGCATAGAGGTGATCCTTCCATTTGCTGTCAATCACCTGTAAAAATACCATACGCTCCAAATGACGCATCAGGTCTAGCCCTATTGCTTTTTCTTTCTGGGCACAACTAGCCACAATTAAACCATATATTTTCTCTTTTAACTCTAACCTACCCAACTCGCTGACCAACGCAGGAGCAAACTCTATGCCAAATTTAGCCCTTAAGGCAGCTAATAAACCTGGGGTATCCCACTCTTCCCTGCTTAAGCTATCACCGGCATATATTGCCAGCATATCATCGACAATCCTGTTAATAATCTCCAGGATATTCTCCTTTAAAGAAAAACCCTCCAGTATCTGCCTGCGCTGACCGTAGATTATCTCTCTTTGTTTATTCATCACGTTGTCGTATTCCAGGAGGTGTTTTCGTATTTCAAAGTTATGTGACTCGACCCTCTTCTGGGCAGTTTCAATAGCTCTGGTTATGAAGGGGTGCTGGATATCCTGGCCTTCCTCCATTCCCATCCTCTCCATGACCATCTTTATCTTTTCGGAACCGAATATCCTCATGAGATCGTCTTCCAGCGACAGGAAGAACCGGCTCGATCCCGGGTCACCCTGCCTGCCGGAACGTCCGCGCAGCTGATTGTCGATGCGCCGCGCTTCATGACGCTCCGTACCCAGCACATGAAGTCCACCCAGTTCAGCAACAGTCTCACCCAGCACAATATCGGTGCCACGGCCCGCCATATTGGTCGCGATCGTTACGCCGTACTTTTGTCCGGCCTTCGCGATTATCTCGGCCTCCATCTCATGGTACTTCGCGTTCAATACGTGGTGAGGCACACTCATGCGCTTCAGGAGACTGCTCAGGTGTTCCGACTTTTCTATAGATATGGTCCCGACCAGGACCGGCCTGCCGGCCTGGTGAAGCTGGGCTATCTCGTTGCAAACCGCGTTAAATTTTTCCCGTTCAGTCTTGTATATTACATCGGCATGATTGGTCCTCTTCATCGGCTTGTTGGTCGGCATCACTACCACATCCAGCCCGTATATCCTGCCGAATTCGAGAGCCTCGGTCTCCGCGGTGCCGGTCATGCCGGCAAGCTTCTTGTACATCCTGAAATAATTCTGAAATGTGATAGTCGCTAAAGTCTGGTTTTCCCGTTCTATCTTGACGCCTTCCTTCGCTTCGACTGCCTGATGCAAGCCATCCGACCATCTTCGTCCCGGCATAAGGCGCCCCGTGAACTCGTCAACGATCATGACCTCGCCATCTTTAACGACATACTCAACATCTTTTTGATAAAGCGCATGCGCCCTTATGGCCTGCCTTATATGATGCTCCCACTCGGATTGGATGTCCTCATATAGATTTTTTACGCCTATGAGATCCTGACAACGCACTACTCCCTCTTCGGTAAGATTGACTGTGTGGTTCTTCTCGTTTACGACGTAATCTATGCCCTTTTCTATATCGAGTCCTTTATATTTTGCTTCAATCTCTTCCTTGTCGGTTATCACCTTACCCTTTAACTTTGGCACTATCTTATTTATTATGTAATACTTATCGGTAGATTCTTCGGCCGGTCCGGATATTATAAGAGGAGTTCTCGATTCGTCTATAAGGATAGAATCAACTTCGTCCACTATCGCGTAGTTCAAAGGACGTTGGACCATGTCATCCTTGCTGACTACCATGTTGTCCCGCAGATAATCGAACCCAAATTCGTTATTCGTTCCGTACGTAACATCACAGGCATAAGCCTCTTTTCGCGCGCGCTGGTCCATGTCATGCTGTATGGCGCCCACGGTAAGCCCCAGAAATTCATATATAGGGCCCATCCAGTTACGATCGCGCTTAGCCAAATAATCATTTACGGTGACGACATGCACTCCTTCGCCCGTAAGCGCATTCAGGTAAACTGGCAGCGTCGCGACAAGCGTCTTTCCCTCTCCGGTTGTCATTTCAGCTATCTTCCCCTGATGCAGGACAAGCCCTCCCATCAACTGCACATCAAAGTGGCGCATCTTCACGGTTCTTTTGGATGCCTCGCGCACTACAGCAAAAGCCTCGGGCAATATCTCTTCGAAAATACCGTTCTTAACTTCCCTGTATTTGCGCCTGAACTTCTCCTTTTCTCCCGGTGATGTCGCGGCTTTATAAGAGGCATCTATTTCATCGAGTTCTTCCCGGCACTCTTTATATTTCGCGGCGATCTTTTCCCTGAATTCAATCGTCTTATTACGAAGGTCGGTATCAGATAGCGCCGAGATACCGGATTCCAGCGAATTTATCGTGCCAACTATCGGCCTGACATACTTGAGCACTCTTTCGTTCTGCGTGCCTATTATCTTCTTTAAAATGAAATTCAGCATATTTACGTTCTCTCGTTTTTAGCCATCTTAAGATATGCTTCTATGAAATTATCTATCTTGCCGTCCAGAACAGCCTGCGAATTGCCCGTTTCGTAATCGGTCCTGTGGTCTTTGACCATGGAATAAGGATGCAGCACGTAAGACCGTATCTGGCTTCCCCACGCTATCTCCTTCTTTGCTTCATAAGCGCTTTCGATCTTCTTCACTTTCTTCTGCCGCTCCCTTTCATACAATTTAGCCTTCAATACCTTCAGGGAGACCTGCTTATTCTTAAATTGCGATCTTTCGTTCTGGCACTGGACTATTATACCGCTTGGCAGATGCGTGATCCGGACCGCCGAATCTGTTTTATTGACATGCTGCCCGCCCTTACCACCGGCTCTGTATGTATCTATCTTAAGATCCGACTCCTTTATATCTATCTGAATATCGTCCGATATTTCCGGGATGACATCAACCGACGCGAATGATGTATGGCGACGTTTATTAGAATCGAACGGGGATATCCTGACCAGGCGATGGACGCCTGATTCTGATTTCAAGAAACCGTAAGCATAGTCCCCTTTAAAGAGCACGGTGACGTTCTTGATCCCGGTCTCTTCACCAGACATCTGGTCTATCGTATCTATGGTAAAGTTTTTCCCCTCAGCCCACTTAAAATACATCCTGAGGAGCATCGCCGCCCAATCGCAGGACTCCGTCCCTCCCGCGCCGGCGTTTATCGTAAGTATCGCATTATTTCTGTCCGTGCTTTCCGATAGCCAGCTGCTGAATTCCAGGCGGTCAAGCCTATAGGCAAGTTTTGCCAGCTCATCCTTGAAATGCCTGAGCGACTCATTATCGTCCGGCCCGGCAATGCTTATTATATCCTTAATATCTTTGAATTCGCCCGCTATCTTAAGGAAGGGATCGGCTGTGGACTTAAGGTCTTTTAAATTTTTGATGACTTCTTTGGAGCGAGCGTCATCTTTCCAGAAATCGGGACCGGTTATCTCGCGCTCAAGCTCTTTTATACGCTCATCTTTAATATCGACGTCAAAGATAACCTCTTAGGCTGCCCAGCTTCTCTTCAACGGCCCTTAT
>JBAXNZ010000001.1:0-28023 GCA_037133515.1 bacterium | reverse complement strand
CAGCGGAGACGTGGATTATAAGGCTGTTAAAAAGGTGAAAAAGGCTCTGGATATACCGGTTATTGCGAGCGGGGATGTATTTTCAGGAGAGCTGGCTAAAAAGATGCTGGATGAGACAGGCTGCGACGGCTTGGCTGTTGCCCGCGGCGCGTTAGGCAACCCCTGGATATTCAAAGAATTGAGCGCATTTTTTAAGAACCAGCAGGTTCCCCAGCGGCCCAAGAGAGAAGAAATAGTGGATATTATGCTTCGGCACCTGGAATTATCCGTAAAGGTGCACGGCGAAAAGAATGGAGTGGTGCTATTCCGTAAATTCTTTAGCTACTATACCAAAGGATTCCGCAAGGTCAGGCCTTTGCGCGAGAGGATATGCCGCCTAAAGTTAAAAAGAGAGATGATTGAGGTAATTGAGAATTTGCGCTACCTCTGATTTGTTAGTACAATGAGCTTATGCCTATTTTATTACGCAGCAAGATAACCCGGGGAATAAAGACGCTTATTTGGCTTGCAGTGCTGATTTCTGTACTGCATGGTCTTATATGGTTAAAGCTAAAGTTTACTAGCTTTCAGGCAAAAGAAGTTGTTGGGGTTGCGAAGGTCGATCCGGCTGAAGAAAAATTTTGCGGTTTTCCCGGAGAGCAGATCATCTATAATGTTAAGCTAGGCGGTATGACTTTGGGTAAGGCTGATTTCCGGCATATCTCAAGGACCAGGCTTGGCGCAAAGGTGGTGAACCTGATGACATTCCAGACAAGTCTTGCGCGTTTCAATGACCTGGAAAAAATCTACAGCGATGCAAGGACTTTCCTGCCGCTTTTGATAGAGCGCGATGTATTCATCTGGCCTAATCAGGAGAGAATTACCGAAAACTACGACCAGGATAAATTCACCTTGAGCATAACTAAGATTAAAGGTAAAAATAAAGAAGAGCTTTTGATTAACAAGACAGGCGCCATACAAAACGCCATACTCCTTCCTTTTGCCCTGCGTCTTAGCCTTGGGCTTGATATAGGCTGGAGTTCGGTTATAAGGCTGCCCACGCAGGAGTTTGTAATTACGCTTGTTTCAATAGAGGATGTAACGGTCCCGGCAGGAATTTTTAAATCTTACCATTTCCAGAGTACCCCTCGGAAATTTGAAATCTGGGTGAGTATCGATGAGCGCAGGATACCGGTTAAGATACGCGGGACAGGTTTCCTGGGTTATACGATGGTGATGAAGGAATACAGGCGCTAAATATGCTAAAGCCAGGCGACGGCAAGAGGGTGGTGGTAGGAATGAGCGGAGGAGTTGACTCTTCTGTCGCCGCAGCGTTACTGGTAAAAAAAGGATTCCAGGTTATCGGCATTACCATGTGTTTTAATCTCCCTGAGTCTTCGGGGAGAAGGCCCAACTGCTGCGGGAGGCAGGGAATAGAAGATGCCAGGCGCGTAGCCCATAAATTAGGGATAAGACATTATGTTTTGAATATGCAAAAGGCTCTCTCCGAGAAGGTGATTAAAAACTTTTGCCAGGAGTATCTAAGGGGCAGGACCCCTAACCCCTGCGTAAGGTGCAATCAGTATTTGAAATTCGGGTTATTGTTAGAAAAGGCTATCTTCTTGGGGGCAAGCCATCTTGCCACCGGCCATTACAGCCGCATCATAAAAACAAAAGAGGGTTATTCTTTAGCCAAGGCAGGAGACCTATCTAAAGATCAGTCCTATTTTTTATACCGCCTGGGTCAAAAACAGCTCAAATATATATTATTTCCCTTAGCCGGATACAAAAAAGAAGAGGTCAGGCATTTAGCTAAGGAATTTGGCCTGGCTGTAGCCGCAAAGCCGGGCAGCCAGGAGATTTGCTTTTTGCCAGATCAGAAGGATTACCGCCCTTTTTTAGAAAAACAATCTAGAGGACGGATTAAGCGGGGTAAAATAGTGGACAAAGAGGGTAATATTCTTGGAGAGCATAAAGGCATACCTTTTTATACCATCGGACAGCGCCAGGGCCTCGGCCTTGCCATGGGCTATCCGGCATATATCACAAGGATAGATTATAGAAGTAATCAGATAACCATAGGCGCTAAAGATGAGGCTTGCGGGAGAGAGTTTTTAATCAGGGAGCCGCATTTTGCAGCCGGTTCGCCGAAAAAGAAAGTTGCCCTGCTGGTTAAGATAAGATATAATCACAAGGAAGCGCCCGCGTATATAGAAAGGTCAGGTAGGGTTTTTAAGGTAAGATTCTTAAGGCCTCAGTTTGCTATTACCCCCGGACAATCAGCGGTATTCTATAGCCGCAGTATTATTGTGGGCGGAGGCATCATAGACAGGGTGTTGAATTAATATGCTAAAGAAGATATTCAGAGATGATTTGGAAAAAAAGATACGGGAATTAAAAAAGAAACGCAATGCTGTGATCCTGGCGCATAATTATCAACTGCCGGAGGTGCAGGACGTTGCGGATTACCGCGGGGATTCCCTGGAGCTCAGCCGTATTGCCGCCAAAACAGAGGCTAAGGTTATAATTTTCTGCGGGGTGCATTTTATGGCAGAGACAGCCTCTATCCTCTGCCCTGATAAAAAAGTAATTGTCCCGGATATAAATGCCGGCTGCCCCATGGCTAATATGATTACTACCAAAGACCTCAAAAAGCTTAAAGCAGAGCACCCTAAGGCAGTAGCAGTTGGATATGTCAATACCTCCGCAGAGGTCAAGGCAGAACTCGATGTCTGCTGTACCTCCACTAATGCCGTATCCGTAATCAATGCCTTTCGTGACCGCGAAGAGATTATCTTTGTTCCGGATAAATATCTAGCGGATTACGTAGCCAAGAAGACCGGTAGGAAACTGATTACCTGGAATGGTTTCTGTCCCACGCATATTAAGATATTGCCGCAAGATATACAAAGAGAAAAACATTTTCATCCCCACGCCAAGGTAATAGTGCATCCGGAGTGCCTGCCTTCGGTCGTGGCTATGGCAGATGCCGTGCTTTCCACCAGCCAGATGGGTAAATTCGCTAAAGAGACAGAGGCGGGAGAGATAATCGTAGGCACGGAAGTCGGCCTTATCTACCGTTTGAAAAAAGATAATCCTGGTAAGGAATTCTATCCGGCCTCAGAGGCAGCAGTATGCCCGAATATGAAACGCACTACACAGGAGAAGATCCTCTGGGCATTAGAGGAGCTCAAGGAAGAGGTGAAGGTCTGCGCCGAAATACGTAGCCGCGCAAAAAAAGCAATAGACAGGATGCTTGAGATTATCTAGAAATGAATCTTGCGGTTTTATATGAGGATGAATGGTTGGCAGCTATAGATAAACCAGCAGGCCTCCTGACTATACCTACCCCAAAGAAGGAATCCCGCACGCTTACCAGCATCCTTAATGATGATTTAAAACAGAAAGGCCTAGCTTACCGTTTTCACCCCTGCCATCGCCTAGATAGAGATACCTCCGGAGTGATTGTTTATGCTAAAGGAAAGTCCTCCCAGCAAAAGATGATGGAGCTTTTTAGGCTAAGAAAGATAAAAAAAACATACCTTGCCTTTGTGCAAGGGGCATTGCCTAGCAACCAAGGCCAGATCGATTCTCCTGTCGAAGGAGAGCCAAGCTTAACCAGGTACATAGTTATTGAAAAAAGGAAGGATTTTAGTATTATAGAGGTAATGCCTGTTACCGGAAGGACTAACCAGATCAGGATACATCTTAAAGCAATAGGCCATCCGTTGGTCGGGGAAACTAAATACGCATTCAGGCGCGATTTTAAACTAAGAAGCAAGAGGTTATGCCTGCATGCAAAAGAATTAAGCTTTACGCACCCCATTTCTAATCAATATCTTCATTTGGTATCCGAGCTTCCGGCAGACTTAAAGGATTTTCTAGAAAAACATGCTTAAATTTATATTCTTAGGCGCAATCCAAGGATTAACCGAATTCTTTCCCGTGAGTAGCTCTGGGCATCTGATTATCGCGCAGCGTCTCTTGGGTTTCACTGGAGACTGGCTTGCTATTTCAATAGTCTTACACCTGGGGACAGCCTGCGCGCTTGTAGCCTTTTTCTTAAAGGACATAATAGATCTGCTTAGCAATCTCAGGCTGCTTTTACTTTTAGCGGTTGTTACCCTGATTACCGGCATAATCGGCCTGGCGGGGAGATCATTCTTTGAAGGGTTATTTAGCTCAACCGAGAGAGTAGCCTTTGCCTTCATGCTAACCGGGGTTATGCTGATATTTACTAAGGGATTCCTGCACGGTGAAAGAAGCAACTTTAATCTTAAAGACGCGCTTATCTTAGGGCTTACTCAGTCAATAGCCATTATCCCGGGGGTCTCTCGCTCTGGTATAACCATAGCCACTCTTTTATTCAGGGGGCTTAAGAAGGAGAAGAGCCTGCGTCTTTCTTTTCTGGCAGCCATACCTGTTATATTTGCCGCAGCGCTGCTAGAATCCAGGAAGATAAATTTTGCGCTAAAAGAAGATTGGCTTGGGCTGGGCTTAGGCTTCTTGGCCAGTTTTTCCTGCGGCATAATCGCGCTTAAGCTTTTAAGAATGATTCTTAAGAAAGCAAAGTTCTATTATTTCGGCTATTACTGTATTTTTTTAGCAATAACTGTATTATTATTCATAAGGTAAGATCCCGACTCGTAAGCAGCTGCAAAAATTTGTTCCAAATTTTTTTGCACTCGTCGGGATAAATTCGGCCGGACAACTTACGTTCGCTTTTGCTCCGTAAGTTGTGGCCTCATTTATGAGCATAATTGTTTTGGGCACAGTAGCGCTGGATACGGTTAAGACCCCTTTCGGCAAGAGGGAAAATATGCTGGGAGGCTCAGCCGCGCATTTTGCTATGTCCGCCAGGCTTTTTACCCAGGTGCATCTGGTGGCGGTTATAGGCAAGGATTTCCCTATCAGGCACGTAGATTTTTTGCGCAGAAAAGGCCTGGACCTGGCCTCACTTGCCAGAGAAGAAGGAGAGAGTTTCAGATGGGACGGAGAATATCAGGGAGACCTTAACTGCGCTATTACCAATGATACTAGGCTGGGCGTGCTCTCTGATTTCAAGCCCAGATTATCAAAAGAACAAAGAAAGATAAAAAATATCTTCCTGGCTAATATCGACCCCGAGGTACAAAGCTATTTTTTAGGCCGCATGCAATCCCCTGGGCTTGTGGGTTTAGACAGCATGAATTTTTGGATAAAGCATAAGCGTAAGTCCCTGCTGCGCCTATTAAAGAAAGTCAATATCTATGTGGCTAATGACCAGGAGGCCAGGGATTTGTCGGGAGAGAATAATCTGGTCAGGGCAGCCCGCTATCTGCATAAGCTCGGGCCCCAGATGGTGCTAATAAAGAAAGGCGAGCACGGGGTCTTGTTTTACAGCGGCAGGTTTATCTTTGTCATTCCTGCTATCCTATGAGCATGGTAGTGGACCCTACCGGCGCAGGGGATACCTTTGCCGGAGGGTTTATGGGTTATCTGGCAAAAACCAAAAAGATAAATGAGAAGAGCCTTAAAAAGGCGATCAGTTATGGCACGATAGCCGCATCTTTTAACATCGAGGATTTCGGTTTAAAGAGGACCAGCCGCCTTACCTTAGAGGATTTAGAAAGGCGCTTAGTTATTTTTAAGAAATACGTTTTATTATAGGGGGGACTATGTTAGAAGAGAAGATCCTTAATGATTATAAAGAGGCGATGAAGAGCCAGGATAAGATAAGAAGCTCTACTTTGAGTTTCCTGCGCGCCGAGCTTATGAATGTAGCCATCGCCAAGAAAAAGAAGGCGCTTGAAGATGACGAGGTCTTCGTTGTAATCAAGAAACAGATTAAACAGCATCAGGATTCCGTAGAGCAGTTTAAGAAAGGAAATAGAGAAGATCTCTCCGTCAAGGAAGAGGCGGAATTAAAAATATTAAAAAGCTACCTTCCCCCCCAACTCTCTGATGAGCAGGTAAAACAGATAATTGAAGAAGCGGTTCTTAGTCTTGGGGCAACAGGGATGAAAGATATGGGCAAGGTCATGAAAGAGGTGAGTGTTAAGGTGGGGCCTGGCGCGGATAGTAAACTGGTCAGCGACCTGGTAAAAGAACGGCTCTCTGGGCCCGCATTATAGTTTCACTTGACAATCCTTGCGCATTGCATTATAGTATCTACTCTAAAAATAATAATCTGTCGTTTTGGGCTCTAAATATTCCCGCCCGAACGTTTTCCTCAATATGCACAGAATATATTATATCGAAACTGCTAGGTTAGAAGATTTTCTAAATCAACTCCAGAAAGACCTCAGCGTATTTGTCCCCCAGGCCAAAGAGAATACTCCCCCCAAAGAAACTGAATACTCCTATCAAAAATTCATATACCCGCAAGTTCTTACCTTTAATCCTTACCGCGTAGTCGAACCGCTAAAGTCTTTTTTTACCTGGCCGCAAGATTTGGTAGGCGGGTATTTCACAGAGGACAAAAAAATAACCCAGGTTAAAAAGGCCGTTATTGTGGGGGTAAAAAGCTGCGACCTCGCCGGCCACAAGATACAGGATTTCGTATTCATGGAAGGCCAGGAGGTAGATTCTTTATACCGCCTTAGAAGAGAGAATACCGTTATTATTTCTTCTGATTGTACGGCCTTTAAAAAAGTATGTTTCTGCCTGGCCCTGGATATCCTTCCTTATCCGAGCGAGGGTTTTGACTTAAACCTTTCTCCTCTAAATGAAGGTTATCTGGTAGAGGTAGGTTCAGCAAAGGGCCAAGACCTGCTTAAGGCCTACCAGCAGTATTTTATCCCTGCCAAAGATACGCAGATTGCCGGCCGCTCCATAAAAAGGGATAACCTGATCGAGCGGCTTCAAAAGCACCTCCTGCCTCAAAACATCCCGGTAAAAGATAGCCTCCAGGGCCTGGTTAAGCAGGGGTATGGCCTCTCTACCTGGAGCGAATTCATGCTTACCTGCGTTGAATGCGGAGGGTGCAATCTTGTTTGCGATACCTGTCATTGTTTTCTGCTCTCAGACAGAAGAAAGGGTAATCAAAATGAAAAAGTAAGGCTCTGGGATTCCTGCCTGTATGCTAATTATGCCAGGGTTGCAGGAGGCGCAAATCCTTTAAAGACCAGGACCCAGAGGTTAAGAAACAGATTTATGAAGAAGTTTGACTTTTTTATTGATAATCTGGGCCTGCCTGCCTGTTGCGGCTGCGGCAGGTGTATCGAGGTCTGCCCGGGAAAAATTGATATAAGAGAAGTCCTAAAAGACCTGGATAAGAAATTGCACGCTAAATTATGAAAAATATCTATCTGCCTATAGAGGCGACTATCGAAGATGTCATCAGTGAGACCTCTAATATAAAGACCTTCGTAATCAGGCCAAAGGAGCAGTTCTCTTTTAAAACCGGGCAGTTCATCGAGCTCTCCATACCTGGCATAGGGGAGGCGCCCTTTACCCCTTCCTCTGACCCGAATGTTAGCGAGGTCATGGAGGTAACTATAATGAAGGCGGGTAGGGTCACCTCTTTATTGCATCAGGCTTCTAAAGGAACAACCGTTGGCATACGCGGGCCTTATGGTAAGGGTTACCCACTGGAGAGTTTTGAGGGTAAGGATATCTTGATATTAGGCGGAGGGGTGGGCCTGGCGCCGCTACGCTCGTTATTGTTTAGCCTTTTTTCCGATATAGATAAATACAATAAGGTATTATTACGCTATGGCGCGCGTAGCTCAGCGGATATCATTTATAAGTCTGCCATACCGCAATGGTCTAAGAAAAAAAAGGTGGATATCGTCACCACAGTTGATGTAGGAGACCCTAGTTGGAAAGGGAATGTGGGGCTAGTTACTACAATACTAAAAGACCTGCCCCTTAATTTAAAGAAGGCAGTGGCAATAGTCTGCGGCCCGCCGATAATGATGAAATTCGGAGTATTAAAATTAATGGACCTGGGATTTAAGCCACAGGAGATATACCTCTCAATGGAAAAAAACATGTCATGCGGCCTGGGTAAATGCGGGCACTGCCGCATCGGAAAGTTTTATGCCTGCAAAGACGGCCCGGTCTTTACTTACAGGGAATTAAAAGATATACCCGATATATGGGACTAGAAATATGAAACGCCTGTTTGTTGACCTGGATATCTGCAGCAGCTGTAAAGAGTGTATAAGTTGCTGTGAGTATTTCTATCATCCGCAGAATAACGGGGTAGCGGGTTTACGCGAATACTCAACCTTTGCCATTATCTGCCGGCATTGCGAAGAGGCTCCTTGCGTTAATTCCTGTTACCATAATGCCCTTGAACGTGGCTCTGATGGCCACCTAAAACGCTATAAGATGCGTTGCACCAGTTGTAAATCTTGTACCCTTGCCTGCCCTTTTGGGGTTATCTTTGCTGATTTTATTCCCTATCTTGACTCAAAATGCGATTATTGCATAGGTAAAACAGGCCAGCTTCCTAAATGTATAACCAGCTGCACGCATAAGGCAGTGGATTTACGGGAGATAGAGGAGAGCACAGAGAATAATATTTATTTTGTGGGAGAGCATCTGGCAGTGCATTCCAGTAAATGGGTAAGGGAGGATTTTCAACCAAAGAAAAGATGATGCCATTATTTGATTATCTCGTATTCCCTGGTTTTTTGTTTACCGTCTCGGCCGGGCTCCTGGCAGGCTGGATAGACCGCAAGGTCACTGCCCGCATCCAGTGGCGGGTAGGCCCGCCCTGGTATCAGAACTTCGTAGATATCGTAAAATTACTGGGCAAGGAAGTCATAGTCCCCAAGGGCTCCGGAGGTGCCTTTTTGTTATCTCCTTACCTGGGGCTATTAAGCGCGGTCCTGATAGCTACAATACTGGGAAAGAATCTTTTTTTTCATTCGGAGCTTTTCCGCGCCGACCTTATCGTGCTCTTATACCTGTTGGTCATTCCGGCTATCGCCGTAATATTGGGCGCTTCTTCTTCCAGGAACCCCCTGGCTTCGGTGGGCGCAAGCCGCGAGATCAAGCTGGTGCTTTCTTATGAGCTCCCCTTTATCCTGGCAATAATCGCGGTGGCAATTAGGGCAAAAGGCTCAATACAGCTGGCTCAAATACTGAGCAGCCAGGCGAGTGCAGGATCGAATATATTCTCTTGGTCCGGTTTCCTTGCCTTTATAGTAGTATTATTCTGCATGCAGGCAAAATTAGGGATGAACCCCTTTGATATCGCAGAGGCAGAGCAGGAGATCATGGCCGGGACAATGATAGAATATTCAGGCTTGCCTTTGGCAGTATTTAAATTGACAAAGGCAAGCTTACTTTATACAATGCCGTTGCTGGTGATTTTCCTTTTTCTGGGAAAGGATACCAGCCCCCTCTTTATTATTTTAAAGTTTATAGCGATACTGGTATTGATCATATTGATCAAGAATACCAATCCGCGGCTGCGCATCGACCAGGCGCTTAAATTTTTCTGGGGGCCAGCTACATTATTGGCAATACTTAGCGTGGCCTTGGCAGCAGGAGGATTATAGAATGGATTTAAGGCTTAAGGCGCTTACCAAGTCTATCTGGGTTTTTCATGTGAGCGCTGGTTCCTGCAATAACTGTGATATAGAAATATTGGATTGCTTCACCCCCAGGTTTGACATAGAGAGGTTCGGTATACAATTAATCGGGTCTGTGCGGCATGCGGATGCGCTATTGGTCACCGGCGCCATGAGCCGCAAGGCAGTCCCGCTCCTTAAAAAAATCTATGAACAGGCAGCTAAACCCTGCCTGGTGGTTGCCTGCGGGATCTGTGCGGTGTCGCAGAATATGTTCCGGGATAGCTATAATGTAGCAGGCCCCTTGGACAGCATAATACCGGTGGATGTTTATATACCGGGATGCCCTCCTAAGCCGGAGGCGATAATTGCCGGGATTGCCAAACTTACGGATAAGATCAAAAATAAAAAATAAACCATGGATATGATAGAGAAAATAAAAGAAGGTTTAGGGGTAAGGATCGTCTCCTGGGAAGAACACTCCCCCAGGCGCATATATATTACGGTTAAAAAGGAAGATATATTCGAAGTCTCCAGGTTTTTATTCAAAGAATTAGGGCTTAGGTTTTCTACTGCTTCAGGCATAGATACGCCTTTAGCCTTTGAAATAATCTATCACTTTAGCGATGACGCAAGCGGGGCGGTTTATTCCCTGCGCGTTATGCTTTCTGACAAATTACATCCAGAGGTGGATTCACTGGCGCCTATATTCGCCGGCGCAGAGTGGGTTGAGCGGGAGATCTGGGAGATGCTGGGTATAAATTTTAAGAACCATCCTAATCTAAAAAGGTTGCTTTTAGCAGAGGACTGGCCGCAAGGCGACTATCCTCTAAGGCAAGGCAAATGAGCCATAGAGTAATCGTACCTATAGGTCCGTATCACCCTTTACAAGAAGAACCGGAGTTCTTTCAGCTTTATGTTGAGGGAGAGCGCGTGGTGGATATCGATATCATCATCGGTTACAACCACCGCGGGATTGAAAAGCTCTCAGAGTCAAAGCACTTTGACCAAGTCGCTTTTCTTGTGGAGCGCATCTGCGGGATCTGTTCTTCCAGCCACCCCTATGCCTATGTGCTGGCAGTAGAGGATATATTAGGGGGTGAGGAGAAGCTGGTGCCGGAGCGCGCCGTATATATACGCACCATAGTAGATGAGCTGCAGCGCATACACAGCCACTTGTTATGGCTGGGCCTGGCAGGGCATTTTATCGGTTACAATACGGTTTGGATGTGGGCCTGGAAATACCGCGAGCCTGTGCTAGATTGTTTTGAGATGATCACCGGCAATAGGAATAACTACGGGATGTTAAAGATAGGAGGGATCAGACGCGATATAAAAGACGCAGATATATCGGTCTTAAAAAAGACGCTGGATGAGCTAGTTCCGGCAGTGGATATGTTTAAGGGCGCGGTTATGGATGACCCGGTAATAAAGGCAAGGCTGGTGGGCGTGGGCGTTTTAACTAAAGAGCAGGCAATTGACTACTGCGTGGTCGGCCCGACTGCCAGGGCCTCCGGCATAAATATAGACGTGCGGCGGGATGATCCTTACGGCGCTTATAGCAACCTGGATTGGAATATAATTATGGAAAAAGACGGCGATATCTTTGCCAAGACCGTGGTGAGGATCCTTGAGATGTATGAGTCCATACGCATTATCCGTCAGTGCCTGGATAAGCTTCCCCGCGGAGCTATTGATGCCGATATTAAAGATATCCCTGTTGGTGAGGGGATAGGAAGGGTCGAGGCGCCAAGGGGAGAATGCATCCATTATATAAAAAGCGACGGGACAAACCGGCCGATAAGGCATAAGATACGCGCGCCCAGCTTTATGAATGTGGCTTCTAATAAAGTCGGGGCAGTAGGAGGGACTATCTCTGATGCTACCATTACCCTGGCTGCGGTTGACCCTTGCTACTGCTGCACCGAGAGGGTAGCGGTGATCAACAAGCCGGATAATAAAAAGATAATGAACGGCTGGGACCTGATTAAATTATCCCAGGAGAAGACCAATAAGTTGAGAGAGAGGTTTAAAGATGGCGGAGCTTAGAAATATAAAATCACGAATCGCGGCAATGTCCAAGTTAAGCCTTAAGATGTGGCAGGATACGCACGCTGCATTTATGGAACATGACCTCCAGATAATTCCAGGGGTATTGGAGAAGGAGGTTAAGCTCAATGATTTAGAGAAGGAGCTGACTATCGAACTCGTAGAGTTTGGCCGCGCTACAAAAGTTAAAACTGATAAGACCAAGGTATTGATCTATGCCGATGTGGTGGCAGACCTTGAGCTTATCGGCGATTATTGCAAGGATATGCTGGAGCGTATCCAGATAAAGATAGAAGAAAAACTGCTTTTTAGCGACGATGCGGTAAAGGAGTATGAAGAGCTCTATCGCAAAACCGAGTCTTCCCTTAAAGAAATAACTGAGGCCCTGGATAAAGATAAGCCCGGCCTGGTTAAAGAGGTGCTTAAAGGGGAAGGTCATATTGATAAGATGGTGGATGAGTACCGCCGCAGGCATAATCAGAGGCTGCTCGACGGCATCTGTAGCCCAATGGCCTGCAATATGTTCTTGAATATGCTCGATTTTACTGCCGCGGTTTATTATCATGCTAAAAAGATAGCCAGGGGCCTCTTAAAGATAAAATAATGAAACTGTTATTGACGGTAATATTCTTTCCGATCTTAGGCAGCCTCTTAGTTTATGGCCTGCCTAAGAGATATAAAGCCCCTGCCTCGGTTCTGATTTTAGGTAGCGCATTTTTGTTCAGTCTTTTACTCGCCGCAGTATTCTTAAAAGGAAAAGAGATTATATTCTACCGCTACCTTAACAGTTGGCTAAGTTTATCTTTTATGGCAGACGGCCTGGCGGTATTTATGGCCTCGGTCTCGCTTTTGGTAGGATTCTTGATCGCGCTTTATTCCCTGGAATATATGCGTGATTATGAAGAAAACGGCTCGTTTTATTTCTGGATGGTCTTATTCTTAGGCAGCATGACCGGCCTGGTTTTTTCAGCTAACCTCCTGCTTCTTTTCTGTTTCTGGGAGATTACATCAGTATGCTCCTGGAGGCTGATCGGTTTTTACCGCGGGGAGAAAGACCTCAAGGCCGCGGATAAGGCCTTTCTGGTTACTTTCTTCGGCGCCTCGCTTTTCTTAGCCGCTATAGTTTTAGTCTATCTTAATTACGGCACCCTAGAGCTTAGCGTTTTAAAGGGGGTATCTCTGGCGAACCTGGTAGCGTTTTTGTTTTTAGCCGGGATAATCTCAAAATCCGCGCAGCTTCCCCTGCAGAGTTGGCTTCCTGATGCGGGGGTCGCGCCTACGCCGGTAACCGCGCTTTTGCATGCCGCGGTTTTAGTCAAGATCGGTATCTATGCCTTTGCCAGGCTTTTTAGCCTGACCTTTGTTTCAAGCCCCTTATTCCTTAATAGCGCTATTCTGATCAGCGTCATCACTATAATTGTAGCTGCCGGCTCTGCCCTGGTTGAAAAGAATATGAAGAGGATCCTGGCTTATTCTACTATCAGCCAGCTGGGTTATATACTGCTTGCCCTGGCACTGAATACCAGCATTTCTTTTAAGATAGCGCTTGTTTATATCCTGGCGCACAGCCTGGCTAAGGCAGGACTGTTTTTGTGCGCAGGCATCATAGAGCATAAAACCGGCAGCAAAAACATAAATGAATTAGGCGGCCTGTTAAAGAGCATGCCTTATACTGCCACGGCTTATCTTCTCTGCGCTTTTTCTATCATCGGGATCCCGCCTTTTTTAGGTTTCTGGCCCAAGCTTATGGTAGTGCTGCTTTCTTTCAAGGCAGGGTATCTCTTGGCCGGCACAGCTATGGTCATAGGTGCCTTGTTTACCTTATTTTATCTGATGAGATTATTTGAATGCGTCTTTCTGGGAGAGGTCAAGATCCAGGCCCAGGAGGACGGAGGGTCTTTTATGGTAGCGGTAGTTCTCATTCTATGCGTACTTTCTTTATTTTTAGGGTTGGTAGTTAAATTGCCGCTTAATTTAGTAAGTAGTCTTATAAAATGATGACGCGCTATTTATTTTTCTTAACCATATTGCCGATATGCTCAGGCTTTTTGCTTATGGTTTTTAAATCAGAAGGCCTAAGGAAGGGGCTCGCGCTATTAATCTTAAGTATATCTCTGGCGAGTTCAGTCCTTTTATTTATAAAACCAGCGCAAGGCCTTAGCCTAAACCTGATAGGAGACTATAGTCTGTTGTTAGGTTTAAATAAGCTCTCCGGGCTTATACTGGTTTTTAGCAATCTCTTCGGATTATTGGTCTGTCTTTATTCCGCAGATTATACAGAAGTGAAAAACAGAAGGCCCTATTTTCTTTATCTGCTTTCTCTGATTGCCTTCTCTAATCTGGTCTGCTTATCGGCAGATTTCATCCTTTTTATCTTCTCCTGGGGAGCGACCCTGGTACTTCTTTATGCCTTTTTAAGTTTAGGCTCAGGCTCAAGCGCCAAAAAGGCACTCTCTATCGTAGGTATGGCTGATTTTTCCTTAATCTTAGGGGTATGCTTTTATGTCTTTGTTACAGGAAGCACTATTATGCCTGATAATCAGACGGCAAAGTTGCTTTTGAATCAGCCGCTGGGTTGGCTCGCCTTTATCCTTATGCTTATAGGCGCCCTGGCTAAGGCCGGATGCGCGCCGTTTCACACCTGGATACCCCAGGCAGCAGAGGAGGCGCCAATACCGGCAATGGCGATATTACCCGCTTCTTTAGATAAATTGCTGGGCATATATCTTTTAGCCAGGATCTCAGTAGACTTTTTTGTTTTTAATAAAGTAATTGCGGTAATTTTATTAGTCTTAGGCAGTTTAACTATAATCTTTGCGGTGATGTTGGCTCTTATACAGCATGATGCCAGGAAGCTGCTCTCTTTTCACGCGGTAAGCCAGGTAGGTTATATGGTCTTAGGATTCGGCACAGGCACCAGCCTAGGGATAGCTGCCGGGATCTTTCATATGATCAATAACGCTATCTACAAAAGCGGATTATTCCTGACCGCCGGCTCCGTCGGAGAAAAGAGAAAGACCTTTGACCTGGACAAATTAGGCGGCCTGGCTGCTTATATGCCTATAACCTTTGCCTGTGGGGTCTGTTTTGCCTTATCCATCTCAGGTGTCCCTCCTTTTAACGGATTTGCCTCCAAGTGGATGCTTTATCAGGGCGTGTTGCTTGGGCTTTTTAATTCAGAGGGCGCGGTTATGCGTTTCATTTATATCTTTGCCTTAATAGCTGCGATGTTCGGAAGTGCCCTGACCCTGGCCAGTTTTATCAAGTTTATCCATGCGGTATTCTTAGGCCAGGAGAGTTCCCAAGATAAGAAAAATACAGGGGAGGTATCTTCGGGGATGAGGTTTTCTGTTCTGGTGCTCGCGGGCCTATGCCTTTTATTAGGGATTATGCCGGGGTTGTTCTTAAAATATTTTATTCAGCCCTGGCTGGGCCTTGAGATTATTTTTATCGGCGCATGGAATAGCCAGCTTGCAGCCGGGCTCCTGGGGGTAGGCCTTTTATTGGGCCTTATCTTCTGGCAGGGCTTGAAATCTAAAAAATTAAGAACGGATAACTTTTTTATCGGAGGAGAGGAGCCGGTATTTGGCCCGGACTTTCCTGCCACGCATTTTTATCGCACCATAGAGGAACTCCCCCCTATAAAAAAGCTATATTCGCTTATGCAGTTTGAGGCCTTGGACTTATATAACCTTTTGAACGGCTCTCTTAGGTTTCTGGCTTACCTTTTATTTATTCTGGTTGACCGTTTTATAAACCTGTTGACTAGCCTCACCGGCTATCTGGTTCTGGGTTTAAGCTGGCTATTGCGTAAACTGCACTCCGGGGTCCTGGATTTATATCTGGTCTGGAGCTTGCTTGGGCTTCTGGTTATGTTTATTATTCTTATGGTTAGATGAGATGATAGAGTTACATGTAATATTAATATTGATGATTATCGGGGCAGTGGTAGCTATGGAGCTTGAGGATATGCTTTCTAGCGTCATTGCCCTGGGTGCCGTGGGCATAGGGCTTACCTTGGAGTTCCTCCTGCTTCGCGCGCCGGACCTTGCGATTACGCAGCTGGTAGTTGAGATATTATCTTTGATTATACTGATCAGGGCTACTGTGGGCGTAAGCCTGCCCAGGGAGAGGATAGCCACCAGGATAGGTTATTTTGTCTTTGCGCTCGTATTTGCTGCCCTTTTTTTATTTTTCAGTTACAAGGCCCTGGCCCAGCTTCCTGTTTTTGGTTTTCCTATAATGAAGATGGGCTCTCTGTATATAAAAGAGGCATTAGCCAAAACCGGAGCGGCCAATATCGTGGCTGCCGTTATCCTGGATTTCAGGGGTTATGATACGTTAGGCGAGGCCACCATATTATTTACTTCGGTAATAGGCGTGTTGGCGGTATTAAGGATAAAAGGAAGAAAAACGTGAAAGAAGATAATAGCGGGATGTCTTTGATAGTTAAGCGCATTACCAAGATTACAGTAAGCCTTATTTTCTTATTTGGCGTCTATATCGTCCTGCACGGCCACCTTACTCCCGGAGGAGGCTTTGCCGGAGGGGTGATCATCGCGCTTTCTTTTATTCACCTGGTGCTTGCCTTCGGCAAGGAGGTTGCCTTAAAGAAGATGAGCCAGGCAACCGTCTCAATCATTGAATCTTTGGGCGGGCTTATGTTCTGGGGTTTGGCGCTGCTAGGCCTTATATTCGGCAGCTACTTCTTTTTGAATATTCTACCCAAGGGCAGGCCCTTTGACTTATTCAGCTCCGGGATAATTATTTTCTGTAATATCGCTATATTCTTAAAAGTGGGAGCAGGGTTATTTGCTATATTTCTTGCCCTGGCTTTTATAAGGCTGCCTCCAGAAGAGAAAAAAGGAGAAAACAGATGAGTCTTTATATCCTTTGCCTGATTCTATTTGCCATAGGCCTGTATTGCCTTATAGTTAAAAAGAACCTGATTAAGAAAATAGTAGGGCTAGGCATTACTGAATATGCCGTAAACCTCTTTTTTATTCTTTTAGGTTACACTAAAGGAGGGGAGGCTCCGATATTAAGTAAGGATACCCCTATTACTAATTTTGTCGATCCCCTGCCGCAGGCGCTCATTCTTACCTCTATTGTTATCGGCCTGGGTGTTACGGCGCTGATGGTTGCGATTACGGTGCGCATCTACGAAAAATACCGCACCTTTGATATTAACGAGATACGCAGATTGAAGGGCTAAGAATATGTTACCTGTTTTTGTGATTATACCTCTAGGGGCTGCGTTTTTGATACCTATATTAGCTAAGTTTCGCCAAGGGTTAGCTGCGCTCGTGGCAAACCTGGGGGCAGGCCTGCTTTTGTTCTTTTCCATCTGCAGCATTTATTGGTTAAGGGGAGGCCTTAAGATTTATCATGTGGGAGGATGGCCGCCGCCTTTTGGTATCTGTATGGTGCTAGATGGCCTTACGGTGCTCATGTTATTAGTAGTGAACCTGATAGGTTTTCTAGCCCTGGTTTATTCCGTAGATTACATCAAAAGATATACCTCTACTTACCTATACTATACTTTATTCTGTCTTTTATTAGCGGGATTAAACGGGATCGTAATCAGCGGAGACCTGTTTAATCTTTTTGTATTCCTTGAGATAACCTCTATTGCCTGTTATTCTTTGATTGCCTTTGGCACAGAGGCAGAAGAGTTAGAGGCTGCTTTTAAATATCTGGTTTTAGGTAGCGTTGCCGATACCCTGATACTTCTGGCTATCGGTATGCTCTTGGGATGCGTCTCTACTTTAAATATGGCAGATATCAGCCGTTCGCTAAATGCCGCAGCATCGTCGAATCTCATACTTTACTCGACAGCACTTTTTATTATGGGTTTCGGTTTAAAGACTGCCCTGGTGCCTTTGCATGCCTGGCTTCCGGATGCGCATCCTGCTGCTCCGGCTCCTATGTCAGCGATGCTCTCCGGAGTAGTGATCAAGATAGTGGGTGTTTATGCATTAATCAGGGTGATCTTTAATATTATCGGCTTTAGCCTAATAGTCTCTAAGATATTTATCTGGCTGGGGATACTCTCAATGGCTGCGGGTGTATTGCTTGCCATAGGACAGTGGGACTTTAAGAGGCTCCTGGCTTACCATTCCATAAGCCAGATCGGATATGTGGTATTTGCAATAGGCCTGGGCACACCCCTGGGGATTACGGCAGGGCTATTCCATCTTTTTAATCACTCACTTTTCAAATCCCTGCTTTTCTTAAACTCAGGGGCTGTTGAGTATTCTACAGGGACAAGAAGGCTAGAGAAGCTGGGAGGGCTTTATCAGTCTATGCCTGTAACTAGCGCTACCTCTTTAGTCGCCTCTTTTTCTATTGCCGGGATACCGCCTTTCTGCGGTTTCTGGAGTAAGCTTATGATCATCATCGCTGCCTTCCAGGCGAATAATATCTTCGGCGCAGTAGTCTGTATACTGGTAGCTATGGTGACTTTAGCCTCATTTTTAAAAGTGCAGAAGTATGCCTTTATGCGTAAAATAGAGCAGGCGGCTTTAACGGTTAAAGAAGCCCCTGTTTTTATGAGGTTTTCTATGCTGGCCTTGGCCTTACTTTGCATCCTGGTAGGGTTATTTTTTGTCCCCTTTGTCGATATGATAATAAAACCTGCGGCAGCAGTATTGCTTGAAGGTAGGGATTACGCCAGGTTGATTTTAGGAGGTTAGAAAAGATGTATTCCAGGGTAGTCACATTTGTGATCTCTCTTTTAATATGGACCTTGCTTTGCTTTAGCCTTGATTGGCAGCATATCCTAATCGGGGCGCTTGTTTCTTTAATAGTCGCTCTTATGATGGGAGATATGTTTACCAGCTACCCTAAGAAATGGTTCCACCCGCACCGCTATGTTTGGTTTATATACTATATCCTGGTTTTTGCCTGGGAGTGTTTTAAGTCAAATATAGATGTTGCCTCAAGGGTCCTGCATCCGCGCTTGCCTATTAACCCGGGGATTGTCAAGGTAAAGACTATATTGAAGACCGAGACCGGCCTTGCCTTCCTGGCTAATTTTATCACCCTTACCCCCGGGACATTGTCCGTAGATATCGATCAGGAGAACGGCTGCCTATATATACACTGGATAGACGTCAAGACCCAGGATATAGAGGAGGCATCTAAGATAATAGTCTCGAAGTTTGAAAAGATATTGAAAGAGGTATTCGAATGAGGTTTTTTCGCTGGCTGTTAGGTTTTATCTTTCTGGCAGGGGCAATTATTTTTATATTTGCCTATCTTAAAGTAGACCTACAGGCTAAGCTCATGCTCTATCTTTTAATTTCATTTTTACTTTCACTCTTTAGGATACTTAAGGGCCCTACTCCTGCAGATAGGGCCATAGCTACGGATGTATTAGGCATACTGGTTATAGGTTTCTGCGCTATCCTGGCAGTCTATACCGGCCGAGATTGGTATATGGATATCGCTATTGCCTGGGGCCTGCAGAGTTTTATCGGTGCACTGGCCCTGGCTAAATTTATTGAGGGGAAGAGTTTCGATGCATGAGATCATAGCGCTTATATTTATTATAGTAGGCATTACCTTTGACCTATTCGGCTGCATAGGGCTGGTGCGCATGCCGGATATCTATAACCGCCTGCAGGCCTCTACCAAATGCGTGACCTTGGGCACCTGCGGCATACTCTTTGGCGTATTGATAAAATTCGGGTTTACCGCAGCCGGCGTCAAGGCGCTTATCTGTATCGTATTTCTTTTGCTTACCTCTCCTGTTTCTGCGCATGCCTTGGCGCGCGCCACGCACCGCTCTGGCGTCAAACTGTGGGATAAATCAGTATGCGATAAATACGAGGATGATAAAGATGCGTTATCCTAAAATACGCGAATTAAAAGAGGCGATAAGGGCAATATTTAAAGGTCCCTATACCAGCAGGTTCCCTTACGAGCCGCATAAGCCGTATGAAAGATTCCGCGGCGCCCCGCATTTTCATAAAGAGGATTGTATCGGCTGCACTGCCTGTTTTCAGGTTTGCCCGGCAGGCGCGATAGAATTCAAGGATGAGGTGAGGTCAGGCAAGGCCAAGAGGACCCTGGTTGTGCATTGGGATAAGTGTATCTGCTGCGGCCAGTGCCAGGCGAACTGTCCGACCTCTAAAGGGATAGTGCTTTCGCAGGATTTTGAGATGAGCACGACCGAAGAGCACGCAGCGCTCTTTGAATCTATCGAGAAAGAAATTGCCCTTTGCGACTGTTGCCTGGATATCATAGCGCCCAAAGACCAGATATTATGGGTGGCCAAGAGGCTTGGGGCCTTGTGTTTCTCGAACGCCTCGCTCATGCTATTTTATTTGAATGCCCTGAATCTTGCCTCAAGGGAGGATTCTCTTAAACTCCGTGAGTCAGAGCTCCTACGTTCAGACCGCATCAAAGTACTTTGTCCGCGTTGCCGCAGAGAGGCAGTTTTAAAGTCATAAAGGGCTATGTTCTCTTCACTAAAAGTTAAGAATTACCGAGTCTATTGGTTCGGAATGCTTATATCTCTGGTGGGCACCTGGATACAGGTGACTGCGCAGAGCTGGCTGGTTTTTCAGTTGACCAATTCCGTATTTCTTCTGGGGCTGGTGGCTTTTTTAGGTTCTGCGCCCATATTTCTCCTATCTTTAATCGGGGGGGTAGTCGCGGATAGAGTAGATAAGAAGAAGATACTTTTATGCACTCAGTGTGCCTTTATGCTCCTGGCTTTTGCCTTGGCAATATTGACGCAGTTTAAATTGATCACCCCCTGGCAGATTATGGCTATTGCAGTATTAAACGGCGTGGTGATGGCTTTTGATGCCCCCAGCCGCCAATCGGTGGTAGTAGAGCTGGTCGGTAAGGAGAATCTGCTCAATGCTATAGCCTTAAGCTCCGCTGCCTTTAACTCAAGCCGCATGATCGGCCCGGCCTTGGCCGGCATATTTATCGCGACTATCGGGATGAGCGGGTGTTTTTATCTTAACGCAATAAGTTTCCTGGCTCCCATAATCGCGCTGCTTATGATAAAGATTGACGGCGGCAGCGCAAAGAGAGAAAATAAAGGAGTCTTGGTGCATGATCTTATGGAGGGTTTAAGGTTTATCTTGGGTCATCGGATCATGCTGATTTTGGTGTTTATGGTGGGCATTACTAGTTTCTTCGGAGTTTCTTACGCCACTTTTATGCCGGTTTTTGCCAATGATATTTTAAAAGTAGGTGCTAAAGGCCTGGGGGTGCTTATGTCGGTAACCGGGGTAGGGGCTCTTATTGCTGCCCTGGGCTTGGCTAGGTTAGGGGATTTCAGGCATAAGGGCAGGCTTTTGATTATTTCGGCTATGGTATTTTCTATTTCCCTGGTGCTCTTTGCATCCTCCAGGTCTTATTTATTATCTTTAGCTGCTTTAATGCTCCTGGGCTGGGCCTCTATAACTGCTATTAGCCTGATCAATACCGTATTGCAGCAGTTGGTCCCGGATGAATTCAGAGGCAGGCTGATGAGCGTTTATATGTTTACCTTTGCCGGTTTTATGCCTTTTGGAAATCTGTTGGCCGGGGCGCTTGCGCATAGTTTGGGTGTGCCTCTAACGGTTATGTTTAGCGGAATTATCTGCACCTTATTTTTCGTGGCTATAACTATATTTTATCCGGAGATAAAAAATATTTAATCAGAGGAAGGTGGTATTATGAGCGGCAGGGGTCCAGTAGAAAGGAAGTTGCACAGTCTTTTGAATGAAAAGGTGATCGATCTGGATTTTAAAGAGAAGAACAAGTCCAAGCTGATCGTCGGGCTGGTCGAGCTCCTGGGTAAGTCAGGTAAGCTTAAAAATAAGAACGCCTTCCTGCGTTCTATATTGGAGCGGGAGAGGCTGGGTTCGACTGGAATAGGAAACGGCGTAGCTATCCCTCATGCCAAGGCCGGCTCCATAAAAGGCTTTGCCCTGGCCTTTGCCAAATCCAAGGAGGGGGTTGATTTTGGTGCGCTGGACGGAGAAAAGGTATACCTGTTTTTTATTCTGGCCTCTCCGCTTGAGCCGATAGGAGAGCATCTGAAGATCTTAGCCAAAATATCTTATCTTATAAAAGATAAATTTATCGTGGACTTGTTGCGCCAGGCCAAGGATGCCAAGGAAGTAATAAGGATTATCCGTAGTCACGAAAATCCTAGAAAGTAAAAATAAAGTTTAATTTGATTCTAACAAAAAAAGTATTATAATAGATAAAAAAGAAAGGAGAAAGGAAGTTATGAAGAATTACCTAGTTGTTTTAGTGGCAGTATTTTTGGTCTTTTCTATTTTTGGCTGCAGCAAGAAAGATACCTCGCTTGAGCAGATGCAGGAGCCGATGTCTATGGATACGCTTACCGCCATAAACGCCACTACGCCGGAGTTTAAGCCGGCAGTTTCTGAAATGCCTAGCCCCGCAGTACAGACAACCGCGCCTGTTGGATTAGAGGCTAATTTGCCTCCGGTTGGTTCTTCTAAGCCTGCTGCTCGGGATATTCAAACAGCATTGAAAAACGCAGGGTATTACACCGGCGCTATTGACGGCAAGATAGGCCCGATGAGCAAAAAGGCAATTGAGGCGTTTCAAAAGGCCAATAATCTTAAAGCAGACGGTAAGGTGGGCTCTAAGACCTGGGCAGTATTGAGCAAGCACTTAAGCGCTAGCGCATCCGAGCCAGTATCAAAAGAGAAGACCGTATCGCTGAGAGTAAGATAAGACAGATTTTAATAGCTAATGATAAAAATCCCAACAAAAATGATGTTGGGATTTTTATTTTACAATGCTATAATAAACGTTATAAGCTTACCTATGGAGTCTAAATCATGATTGAATTCCCTAAAGATTTCCTCTGGGGCGCAGCTACCTCTGCCTATCAGGTCGAGGGGGAAAATAACAATAGCGACTGGTGGGAGTGGGAAAAAAGAGGCAGGGGCAAAGGCCACTCAGGCCAGGCCTGCAGGCACTACGAACTTTATAGAGAAGATTTTGATCTGGCCCAGAGCCTCAATCATAATACCCATCGTCTTTCTCTGGAATGGGGACGCATTGAGCCAAGGGAGGGGGAATTTTCCGAGAAAGAACTCCTGCATTACCGGCAGGTGTTGTCAGCGCTAAAGGAACGTAACCTGGAGCCTTTGGTTACCCTGCATCATTTTACCAATCCCGTATGGTTTTCCCGTATCGGAGGTTGGCACAACAGGCGCGCTACCGCCTATTTTTTGCGTTATGTAGAGCGCGTAGTGGATCTCCTGGCCGATAAAGTAAGCTACTGGATAACGATCAATGAACCGCTTATATATGTTTACTTTTCTTACGTCGCTGGCGATTGGCCGCCTGGAGAGCGTTCTCTTATAAAGGCCAATCGCGTCCGGCAGGAGTTAGCGGGTGCGCATATCGGCTCATACCGGCTCATACAGCGTATTTACCGGAAGAAAGGTTTAGCGCTACCGTTAATAAGTATCGCCCATAATATGCAGGCATTCCTGCCATGTCAGCCTACTTTTAGAAATAAACTTGCTGCCTATCTTAGAGATAGGAATATTAATTTTAGCCTCCTGGATAAACTAAGGCGCGCATCTACGCTAGATTACATCGGAGTCAATTACTACAGCCGCAATCTCGCGGAGCCGCGCAGCTGGGGAGTCAGTAGCCTCCTGATAGATACCTGCCAGGATAACCACCATCCCTGTAAGAAAAATTCCCTGGGCTGGGATATTTATCCCCAAGGCCTGTACCTGTTGTTAGTTAAGCTAAAGAGGTATAACCTGCCGGTCATTATTACCGAGAACGGCATCTGCACCGAAGACGATAATCTGCGCTGGGAATATATCTGGGGCCACCTTTCTGCCATTTATCGCGCCATGCAGGAGGGGGTGCAGGTGAAAGGATATTTATACTGGTCTCTGTTGGATAATTACGAATGGGATAAGGGTTTCACCCCGCGTTTTGGGCTAGTTGAGGTAGACTACAATAATTTTACGCGTAGGGTCAGGGAGAGCGCAAAGAAGTTTGCTCAGGTTTGTAAGAGCGCAAGGCTAGATAATGGAATACATTAATAGGAATAATATATTAAAAGAATTGTCTCTCTTTTCCGGGCTCACGGCGCAGGAGCGCGCAATCGTGCGGGAAAGATCTAGCGTAGTGGAATATAAGAAGGGCCAGGTTATTTATAAAGAGGGCAGTAGCCCGGATGCCTTCTATTGCTTGGTCACAGGCAGGGCTATGATTTATACTACCAATTCTTGCGGAGAAAAAACAATACTGGAATATCTCCACCGCGGTAAGTACTTCGGTATAATCTCGCTATTGACGGGTGATCCGCATTCCGTAAGCGCGGAGGCTATGAATGACTCCGTGCTTTTGGTTATCAAGAAGGATGATTTTGATTTTATCTTAAGGCGAATCCCGGCCCTAGCTATTGATCTGAGCCAGACCCTCTCGCGCAGGCTAAAGAACAAAGATATCCACCCCAAGACTGTCTTTGAAAGCACGGTCATCTCGGTATTTAGCTCTTATTCCCAGGCAGGTAAGACCGTATATGCCCTAAATCTGGCTTTTAACCTGAGCAAGGAAACGCATAAATCCGTAGTTATCCTGGATATCTTCTTAAAAGACAGATTGCCCAGCCTTCCCCGTCGCTTAGAGATAGTAGGGGATTATCCTATCTTTAACCTCTCCAGTGATTCTAAAGACGCTCCTGAGTCGATAAAAAATTTCCTATTGCACGACAGGTTTGGGGTAGACCTGATCTGTCTCTCTTATGAAGAGAAGGACGAGTCATGCGTCAAGAGGCTGGTGGCTATCTTAAGCCTTCTGGTCAATGATTATCATTACCTCATCCTGGATTTGCCTTCGGTGATGGACCGCTCTGTTTTTGATATCCTCAACCAGTCCGATATTATCAATATACTCTCAAGCCCCGAGCCGGTAGATTTAAAGAGGACTCATAACCTGATACACCGGCTTAAAAGCGAATTCAATTTCCCCCCGAACAAGATAAAGATCATTATCAATGAGTATAAATTAGCAAAACTCAGTTATGACGAGCAGGTTCTAATGCTGGAACATCCCATATTCGCAACCCTTCCCAAGATAGATTTTACGGGAGCCGATATTATGATTTTAGCCTCTCCCGACTCAGAATATGCCAGGGCAGTAAGGAGGATCGCCCGCCAGATGGGGGATTGTCTGGTAGGCCTGGCCTTGGGCGTGGGCTTTGCCTACGGCTTCTGCCATATAGGAGTACTGAAGGTTATTGAAGAAGAACAGATCCCGGTTGATGCTATATCCGGCTCAAGTATAGGGGCGGTTATCGCCGGGCTCTGGGCTATTGGCAGGTCAAGTAAAGAGATATTGGAGATTACAAAAGAGTTCAGCGGCCCCAAGCATATCTGGGGTTTTGTAGACCTGACCCTGCCTTTCTTAGGTTTTATCAAGGGGAATAAGCTGCATAGTTTCTTGAAAAGACATTTTGGCAATAAGACCTTCTATGATGTAAAATGTCCCTTAAAGATAGTCGCCAGCGATGTCAGAAGAAGGGAATCCCGGGTTATTGAGAAGGGGCTGCTTGCGGATGCGATTATGGCCAGCTGCGCTATGCCGGGGGTATTTATGCCTTTTAAATTAAAGGAGGAGATGCTTTTTGACGGCGGGGTAGTCAATCCGCTGCCTACGGAGGTGCTCTTTAAGATGGGGGTGAAAAAAATTATCGCAGTCAACGTTACCCCTTCCAGGGAAGATATACTAAAAGGATACGAAAAAATGAAAGAGGAGAATAACATAGATAATATTCATAAGAAGGGTTTTAGCCTGGGCAGGTATATTAAAGGAAAGTTTAAGAATAACATACTGGGTTTTATCTTCGGCAGTATCGAGATGCTGCAGTCAGAGGTCGCCGAGAAAGAAGGCTTGCTTGCCGATATAATAATTCATCCTGATACCCATGGCCTGCATTGGCTGGAGTTGCATCGGGCAGAGGATTTTGCCAGGAGGGGAGAGGAAGAGGCCAGGAAAAACTTAAGCAGGATCCTGCAGGTTATTAATGAATGATCCCGACAGCTAAGCGCTCCAAAATTTGTGTCGCTACGCTCCAAAATTTTCTCGCAGCTGCGGGATTAATTCTCCCCGTCGTACTTTTTCGCAAAGCGAAAAAGTACGAAGCAGCGGGGATCATTTAAGGAGGTTATTCATGTATATACGCAAATGTTGTTTAGTGATTCTATTTTGTTCTTCCTGCATTCTTTTGTTGGGAGGTTGCGCGAGTATTAAGGAGACAGCCAAGGGTATAGCCGGAACCTCAACCAAAGTGCTAGAAGATAATCGGCCAAAGGCTATCAGCCAACAGATCAATTACGGCTATGAAACCTGCTATAATAAATCGCGGGAGATACTGGAAAAATCCGGCTCGTATATTTACGCCAGGAATAAAGAGATGATTGCGGTGTATCTTTCTGAAAACGATACGACCCCGGTAGGGATTTTCTTTAAAAGCGTAGACGGCTCTAATACCGAAATAAGCGTATCTTCTCCCAGCGCCTACGCGAAGGAGCTGTTATCCAAGATATTATTTCGCGGCTTAGATAGGATGCTGCACCCGGAGAAATACCCTAAAGAGTCAGAAGAAGAACAGGAAAAGAAAGAATAAGATATGTTTGCGTTTTCTAATCTTCTGGTTGCCCTGGCAAAGATAGTAGATATAGTCCTGACTATATTTTACTGGCTGATTTTAATCCGCGCCCTGATCAGCTGGGTCAGTCCCGACCCCTTTAATCCGATTGTGCAGTTTTTATACCGCGCTACCGAGCCTGTGCTTGAGCCGGTAAGGAGGATGTTGCCTTTTAGCCTTAAGTTTGGTATCGACATCTCGCCTCTGTTGGTATTTATGGCAATAATATTTTTAAAGTCATTTCTAGTAAAGACGCTCTTAGATTTAAGTTTCAGGTTAAGCACAGGATAGATAAAGATGAATAACTTTTATATTGAGCGTAAGATCTATTATCATGATACTGACTGCGGAGGCGTGGTCTATTATGCTAATTATTTAAAACACCTGGAGGAGGCGCGTACTGAGTATTGCCTAAAGAGGGGGATAAATCTTAAGGAGCTGGGTGAAAACGGCACTTATTTTGTGGTGGCGCACGTTGACCTGGATTATAAGGCGCCAGCGCGCTATCAGGATACCATTAAGATCACCGCCCAAATCCAGAAAACAGGGACTGCTTCTCTTTATTTCTTGCAGCAGATTTTTAAGGACGAAACGCTGTTATTAGAAGCAAAGACTACCTGGGTCTGCGTGGGGAAAGATTTTAAGCCTAAGCCTATCCCGGCCCAGATCAAGCAGGCGCTCACCGCATAAAACCATAACCTCATGCTCTCTCACCTTAAAGCGCATTTAAGCGGAAAAGTTATCATCTTGGGTATAGGAAATACCCTGCGTAGCGACGACGGCGCAGGCTCTATATTAGCCAACCGCATCAAAGACAAAGTCTCCTTTAAGGTCTTTGATTCCGGCCCCACCCCTGAGAATTATCTAGAAAAAATCATAAAAGAAAATCCCGATAATATCTTAATCTTGGATGCTGCTGATTTCGGAGGCTCACCGGGTGAGTACAGGGTCATTGAGGCTGATGAGCTACGTACGGTAAACTTCTTCTCTACGCATAATGCCTCTATCACCTTAACCATTAATTACTTGAAAAGCAGTATAAAGGCCGATATAATTATTTTAATTATTCAACCTAAGACGATTGTCTTTTCTGATATTTTAAGCGAAGAGGTTTCTAAGACGCTAGATTTTTTAGAAGGTTGGTTAGATGCCGCAGATAAAAAAGAGGGATAACTGGGGTTCAAGGCTCGGTATCATTATGGCGGTAGCAGGCTCTGCCGTCGGCCTGGGTAATTTCCTGCGTTTTCCTGCCAAGGCCGCCTCCAATGGCGGAGGCGCTTTTATGATTCCCTATTTTGTCTCTCTTTTGCTTCTGGGGATACCTCTTATGTGGATTGAGTGGACCTTGGGCCGTTTCGGAGGAGGTTTTGGCCACGGCACTGCCCCGGGGATATTCCACAGCCTCTTACAGAAAAACCGTTTCATCAAATACTTCGGGATCATCGGTATATTCGGGCCGCTGGTCATATTTATCTATTATATTTATATCGAATCCTGGACCCTGGCCTATAGTCTGTTTGCCATGCTAGGGAAATATCAGGGGCTGTCGGACCAGGCATCTATGCAGAGCTTCTTAAGAGGTTTTCAGGGCTTAGAACATAACCAGCATTTTAATGGTATGGCAGTGGCGTATTTATTCTTTCTGGCCACCTTTATCTTGAATATCTGGGTTATCTATCACGGGATAAAAGGAGGGATTGAGCTGCTCTGCAAATGGGCGATGCCGCTTTTGTTTATTTTCGGTATCGTGCTTATGGTTAGGGTCCTTACTCTGGGCACCCCCAATCCCGCAAGGCCGGACTGGAATGTGCTCGGGGGGTTGGG